>DAOUAJ010000274.1:0-6872 GCA_034433615.1 Anaerolineae bacterium
CGTTGATGGCAGAGCCCATGAAGGGCGTCAGGAACGAACTCGTCGTGGCGATGAGCAACACAACCTGTTTGCTGACAGTATGGTTCATGTGATTCACCTCAGATCAGTGCATCCGCCCGCCTTGAGCTGATGGACAGGCAAGGGGGTCGCCCCCATGTCTCTTTACTGCAACTCAAAGCCCACAGTTACGCGAGTGGCGAAGATAGCCTATTATACCACAGCAAGCGTTCCCGAAAGGGTGGGGGCACAATGTCCTATTTCACCTACCTGTATGCCCCCAGCCTGATACGGTCACGGAGGATGGATTTCCCCTTGTCCCAAACCCTTAACGCCCAGCATCGCTCCCTTGCGCCCTGGTGTATTGCTGTGGTATCATTTCCTCAAAGTCAACCTTGCTTCCCTTGTAAATGTAGGACAAATTTGAAATTTGTCCTGCGTTCACCAGCATTTTCATCCGAACGTTGGTGAACGCAAGTTCATGGAGAATTCCTCTTCAGAGGTCGGGGCCTCTGCTTATCAACAAGGATATCAAGAGGATCATGAATAACGATGTGCTTGTGGAGATTCGAGACCTGCATGTTGACTTTCATACCTTCGATGGCGTGGTGAGGGCGCTGGCCGGCGTGAATCTGGAGCTGCACCGCGGCGATGTCCTGGGGCTGGTGGGCGAGACGGGGTGCGGCAAGACGATGACGGCGCTGAGCATCCCCCACCTGATTCCCTGCCCGCCGGGCGAGATCGCCCAGGGCGAGGTGCTGTTCGGCGGGAAGAATGTGCTGGATATGGCCGACGGGGAGTTGCGCAGGCTGCGGGCCACCCGCATGGCCATGATCTTCCAGGACCCGACCACTAACCTGAACCCGGTCTTCACCATCGAAGAGCAGATGGTAGATGCGATCCTCAGCAAGGACGAGGCCCCTGCTACGATGGCGATGGCTCCGTTTGCCAAATGGCTCCCGTCAAACCGCCAGCGCCGACGGGAAGCACGCCGCATAGCCATTGATGCGCTGCGCATGGTGGGCATCCCCGATCCTGAGCAGCGCATCTCCAGCTATCCCCATGAGTTCAGCGGTGGGATGAAGCAGAGGGTGCTGATTGCCATGGCGATCGTGGGCCGGCCCGAGCTGCTCATCGCCGATGAGCCGACCACCGCGCTGGACGTATCCATTCAAGCCCAGATTCTGCGACTGATCCAGGACCTGGTGCACGAGCTGGACCTGACCGTGCTGTTGATCACCCACAACCTGGGCGTCGTGGCCAGGGTCTGCAACAAGGCGGCGGTGATGTACGCCGGCCGGGTGGTGGAGCAAGGGCCGATCCGCAGTATCTTTAAAGAGCCGCGCCACCCGTACACCCTGGGCCTGTTGCAGGCCGTGCCGACGCGCAGTAAGGAGAAAGGTGAGTTGCAGGGGATCGCCGGCTCCATCCCCAGCCTAGTGAACCCGCCGGCCGGATGTCGCTTCCATCCCCGCTGCCCTCATGCCGTGCCCAGGTGCGCCCTGGAGCCACCTCCCGCCATGCGGCCCGCCGGGCGCGATCACAGCGTGGCGTGCCATCTGTACGAGGCATGAGAGGATGCGTATCGCCACATCGGTCACTATGACCGGCGCGCGCATTCAGCGTTGGGTTACTTGCCACCAGCCGAGCTCAAGGCACTTTACACGGCCCAACGGATCGGCTGATTGGCCTATCTGACTTGGCTGATCCCTCTCGCTGATGTATAATGAGTTTGACCCCCAGGGAAGGCGAGAGGGATCGGTCAGGTGACCGGTCCGTCTCGTCTTTCCGTTCTGGGCCCAATATTGGTAAGAAAGGCCCCAAAAGTATCCATCAAAGGGGTGCAGTTCAACTGCAATGACGCAGTAAAGGCAGGAGGATCAAAGATGATCATCGGAACGGTGCGCGAGATCAAGGACAGTGAGTATCGGGTAGGGTTGACGCCCGGTGGTGTCGCCTCACTGGTGCAGGACGGCCATCGGGTTCTGGTGGAGGGGGGAGCCGGTGAGGGCTCCGGGATTGCCGATGAAGAGTACGAGGCAGCGGGTGCCAGGATCGTACCCTCGGCAGTCGAGGTATGGGGGCAGGCGGAGCTAATCGTCAAAGTGAAAGAACCGGTCCCAGAGGAGTACCCTTACCTGCGCCCTGGCTTCATGCTCTTTACCTATCTGCATCTGGCAGCCAGTGAGCCGTTGACCCGGCGCCTGATGGAGAGCGGCGTCACGGGCATCGCCTACGAGACCGTGGAGCTGGCTGATGGTTCGCTCCCGCTGCTGGAGCCCATGAGCGAGATCGCCGGCCGCATGGCCGTGCAGGTCGCGGCGCATTACCTGGAGAAGATGAACGGCGGCCGGGGCAAGTTGCTGGGAGGGGTGCCGGGCGTGCGGCCGTCGGATGTCGTGATTATCGGTGGGGGGACGGTCGGAACCAACGCGGCCCAGGTGGCACTGGGCATGGGCGCCCATGTCACAGTACTCGACATCAACCTGGATCGCCTGCGCTATCTGAGCCACATTTTGCATGGCAGCCTGACGACCCTGAACTCCGACCCGCACACCATCGCCAGTTCAGTGGCCTATGCCGACGTGGTGATCGGGGCGGTGTTAATCAAAGGGGGCAAAGCGCCCAGGCTGGTCACCCATGAGATGGTGCGCACTATGAAACCCGGCAGTGTCATCATTGACGTGGCGGTGGATCAGGGAGGTTGTGTGGAGACCAGCCACCCCACTACCCACAGTAACCCGATCTATTTCGTGGACGGGGTGCTCCATTACGCGGTGACCAACATGCCGGGGGCGGTGCCCCGCACGTCCACCTTTGCTCTGGCGAATGCGACCATCTCATATGTACGCCGGCTGGCCGCGCTCGGGTTTACGGAGGCCGTGCGGTGCAATCCGGCGCTGGCCCGTGGCGTGAACGTCTACCGGGGCCAGGTAACCTATCAGGCGGTAGCCCAGGCTTTTGGCCTAGCGTACCAGCCGCTAAACGAGATCTTATAATCATTGGAGGCGACGATTGCGTAACTTCGTATCTGAGCGCGTGCACCGGGTGCCTCCATCAGGCATCCGGCGGTTCTTTGACATCGTGGCGACCATGCCCGAGGTGATCTCGCTAGGCATTGGTGAACCCGATTTTGTGACGCCACCTCATATCCTGGAGGCGGGGCTCCGTTCTCTCCAACGCGGGGAAACGCACTACACCTCCAACTCTGGCACCATTGAACTGCGGGAAGCGATCGCCTACCACCTGCAACAACGCTATGGCATCTCCTATGACCCGCAGACGGAGATCCTGATCACAGTCGGGGTGTCGGAGGGGCTCTACCTGGCGATCAACGCCTTTGTGAACCCCGGCGACGAGGTGATCGTCCCCCAGCCTTGCTTTGTGGCTTACACAGCCGAGACGATCCTGGCCGGCGGGGAGCCGGTTATCATCGCTACGCGAGTGGAGGATCGCTTCCAGGTGATGCCAGCAGATATAGAGGCAGCCATCACTCCTCGCACCAAGGCCATCCTGTTGGGCTATCCCAACAACCCTACAGGCGCGGTGATGAGTCGGGAGAACTTGCTGGCCGTGGCCGAGGTGGCCAGACGCCATGACCTGCTCGTCATCTCGGATGAACTGTATGACCGTCTGGTCTATGGCGTGGAGCACGTATGTGTTCCTGCCCTGCCGGGGATGTGGGAACGTACCGTGTTGCTGGGCGGCTTCTCCAAAAACTACGCCATGACCGGCTGGCGCATCGGGTACGCGGCCGCGCCGGCCGAGCTGCTGGCGCCGTTGCGTAAGATCCACCAGTACACTATCATGTCCGCGCCCACCACCGCTCAGGCCGCCGCGCTGGCTGCACTCAGAGATGGCGATTTGTGCGTCCAGGAGATGGTGGCAGAGTACGATCGTCGCCGCCGGTTGATCGTGGACGGGTTGAACAGCATCGGGATGCCATGCTTCGAGCCCCAAGGGGCTTTCTACGCGTTCCCGTCGGTGGCGCAGTCCGGCATGACGGACGAGGAGTTCGCCGCGCGCCTGTTGGAGGAAGAGCAGGTAGCCGTTGTGCCCGGCAGTGCGTTCGGGGCAGGCGGAGCGGGCTACGTGCGCTGCTCCTACGCCACAGCTTACGAGAAGATCGAGCAGGCGCTGGAGCGGATGGCACGTTTTGTGCGACGGCACGGGTGAACATTTGTGAGGAACATGCAGGAGATGGAGCGCGAAAACCCTTCGAGTCCGAACAGGAGGAGACCATGAAAGGCAACGAGAAGATCATCGAGCGTCTGAACGTCCTGCTGGCCGATGAGTTGACGGCCATTAACCAGTACATGGTGCACTCGGAGATGTGTGCCAACTGGGGCTACGAACGACTACACGAGGCCAATGAGAAGCGTGCCATTGATGAAATGAAGCACGCCGAGAAGTTGATCGGTCGCATCATCTTCTTGGAAGGCCAGCCGGTAGTCAGTCGGTTGAATGCCCTCCACATCGGCGCCGAAGTAGCAGCGCAGCTCAGCAACGATCGTGCAGCCGAGGAGGGGGCCATTAAGATGTATAACGATTCTGTTCGACTGGCTGCGGAGGCCGGCGACAACGGCACACGCGAGCTACTGGAGGGCATCCTGGCGGATGAAGAAAACCACATTGACTGGTTGGAAGCCCAGCTTGATCAGATCGAGCAGATGGGATTGCAAAACTACCTGCTGGGACAGTTGAGTTAGTACCGCTAAGGCCATGACCCAAGAGTATGAAGCCGTCATCGGCATGGAAGTTCACGCCCAGATCCTGACTGCGTCCAAAATGTTCTGCGGGTGCAGCGCAGACTATGTAGACGCGCCGGCCAACACCCACGTCTGCCCGGTTTGCCTGGGCATGCCCGGTATGCTGCCGGTCATTAACCGACGAGCCGTGGAGCAGACTGTGCGCACCGGTCTGGCCCTTAACTGTCAAATCTCGCCCATCTCCGTCTTCGCCCGCAAGAACTACAACTACCCCGATCTCCCCAAGGGCTATCAGATCTCCCAGTACGAGATGCCCCTCTGCCACGACGGCTGGCTGGATATCGAGCTGGCCGACGGACAGACGCGGCGTGTTCGCATCCGGCGCGCTCACCTGGAAGAGGACACCGGCAAGCTGATACACGTGGACGGCCACTCCCTGGTGGACCTCAACCGGGCGGGGGTGCCGCTCCTGGAGATCGTGACGGAGCCGGATCTGCGCACGGCCGAGGAGGCGTACACCTATGTAGTCCGGCTGCGCCAGATTTTGCGCTACCTGGGCGTGTCCAGCGGCGACATGGAAAAGGGTGCCATGCGCTGCGAGGTGAACGTGTCTGTGCGTCCGGTGGGCACTCAAGAGCTGGGCACCAAGGTGGAGATCAAGAACTTGAACTCCTTCCGTTCGGTCCGGCTCTCGCTGGAGTATGAGATCGCCAGGCAGATTGCGTCGCTGGAGAAGGGAGAGCCGGTGGAGCAGGTGACGATGGGCTGGGACGAGGAGCGCGGCCGCACCGTGGTGCAACGCACCAAGGAGTCGGCCCACGACTATCGGTATTTCCCAGAGCCGGACCTGCCGCCGCTGAAGCTGAGCGCGGAATGGGTGGAGGAGCTACGAGCGAGCTTGCCTGAGCTGCCTGCGGCGCGCCGGGATCGCTTCATGGCCGCTTACGGTCTCTCCCGGCAGGATGCCAACCTGCTCACAGAGGAACGCGCTGTGGCCGATTTCTTCGAGACCGCGGCCCAGGCTTACACGGGCGAGGCGCGGGCCATCGCTAACTGGATCACCGGCGAGCTATTTCGTCTGCTCAACGCTCAAGGTATAGACATCACGGCCATGCCGGTGAAGCCGGCCAGCCTGGCGGAGCTGCAAATGCTGGTGGACCAGGGCACGATCAACCTGAACACCGCCAAGCGGGTGCTGGAGACCATGTTCCGCACCGGTCAGCCGCCCAGGGCTATCGTCGAGGCGGAGGGGTTGGCCCAGGTCAGTGATCAGGAAGCCCTGGCTGCTATGGTCGCCCGTGTGATCGCTGAACACCCGGAGGAGGTGGCGCGCTACCGGGCGGGCAAGACCACCGTGCTGAGTTGGCTGATGGGCCAGGTCATGCGGGCTACGCGTGGGCAGGGCCACCCGCAAATGGTGCGACGACTGTTGCAGGATGCGTTGGACCAAAAGTAGGAATCCATGGCAAACCCAATGACGGATTTGCAGGAAACGAATCTGAAGAGTTATGTTGAGAAGGGCGGACGATGGTCTGCCCTTTTTAATCTCGACCCAAGGAGGCGAAACCATGAGCGAGATGGCTTTACGAGGCCTTGATCCCCTGCAGATGGCTCAACAGCAGTTTGACGAAGCTGCGGCCTATCTGGACGTCCCGGCCGGCTATCTGGCCAAGCTGCGTGTGCCTGAGCGGGTCCTCGTAGTGAACTTCCCTGTGATTATGGACGATGGCGAAATCCAGATGTTCACCGGCTATCGTGCCCAACACTCTACCGCCTGTGGGCCGGCCAAAGGTGGCATCCGCTATCATCCGGCGGTCACCCTGGAAGAAGTGTGTGCCCTGGCCATGTGGATGACATGGAAGTGTGCGGTAGTTGGTATCCCATACGGCGGCGCCAAAGGCGGCGTCGTCTGTGACCCCAAACAGCTCTCGACTCGTGAGATCGAACGACTGACGCGGCGCTACACCGCCGAGATTTCCATCATCATTGGCCCCGATCGGGACATTCCGGCTCCGGATGTAAACACCAACCCACAAATCATGGCCTGGCTCATGGACACTTACAGCATGGGCGTGGGGTACGCTGCGCCCGGGGTGGCCACTGGCAAGCCCTTAGAGATCGGCGGCTCGCTGGGGCGCAATGAGGCGACGGCGCGCGGCGTGCTCT
>DAOUAJ010000275.1:0-3800 GCA_034433615.1 Anaerolineae bacterium
GGAAAATACCAGCCAGGAGGACCCCAACCTCTGCATCGAGGACAGCGAATCGATCCTGATGCAGATCCGCACCACACCACCTGACCTCCCCATCGACCTGATTATCCACACCCCGGGCGGCCTGGCGCTGGCGGCTGAGATGATCGCCACGGCGGTCAAGCTACACCCGGCCAGGGTCACCGTCATTGTCCCGTTTTATGCCATGTCTGGCGGCACCCTGATCGCCCTGGCAGCCGACGAAATCGCCATGGAACCCTACAGCGTGCTCGGCTCGGTGGATCCGCAAATTGGCGGCTGGCCGGCCGGCGCGCTGGTCCACCTGACCACGAAAAAACCCATCGAGACGGTCAGCGACCAGGTCTGGATGCTGGCGGAGATCGCCAGGCTATCCCTGGCCAGCGTCCAGCGCTTCATCCTGTGGCTGTTATCCGACAAACTGCCTCAACAGGCTGCCGCGCAAACGGCGGAATTTCTCACCGGTGGATACCTGGCACATGATACACCCATCATGATCGATGCGGTCCGCAATCTCGGCCTGCCGGTGAGCGCCAGTGTGCCGGAGCGGGTGTACGAGCTGTTCGAAACATGTACTTTTGGCCTTTGTAAACGGCCCTGCCTGGCGTCGTACAGCATGACGGATTTGGTGACCGCCTCATACAATGAGCATGGCTTGCGGGATTCGCATCCGGTCCCCGCAGTAACTTCTGGTCATTCCAGCCTTCTCCATCAAGGGGAGGTTTACCGCTGATCACTCACCATTCCTTGTTACGAACCCTACCCAGAAGCAGCTTGTTATCCCGGCTGTTCACAAGCCAGGGGTTGGGCCTGATGATCGTTTTGTTATCTGCGGCCAGCTTTGGCGCGGTGGCGCCTTTCGCCCGGCTGGCCTACGATTCCGGCGTGAATGCCGCTACCCTTATGGCCGTTCGCTATGCCCTGGCCGGGCTGGCAGTGTTGGGTTTTCTGGCCTGGCGTAGACAGCCCTGTCAACTGAGAGGCCGGCAGTTGTGGCTGACCTTGGGATTGGCGCTCTTCTTGGGGGTGACGTCTTTTGCATACATGGAATCGATCCGCTACATCCCTGTCTCCCTGGCGGCATTGATCTACTACACCTACCCGATCCTTGTCACGCTGCTGGCATATCTTCTTGGAAACCAAAGGCTGCTCAATGGCGAGAAGTGGGCCCACGGCTTGGCCTTCAGCGGCCAGGCGCTTTCTCTGGGCGGGTTGATGCTGCTGCTGAGCTTGTCGGGCGTAGCGCTAGATTTGGCTGGCATCCTGATGGCAGCCCTTTCCGCCTTCAGCTTCGCGCTAGTGATAGTTTTTGGCAGCCGATTAATGCGGTCTATCTCTCCAATGGTGTTGAATCTGTACGTGGCTCTGGTAAACAGCGTTATCTTCGCGCTTGCCAGCGTACTGGCAGGCGGTTTCGCCTGGCCGGCTTTTTCCACTGGCTGGATCGGCTTGTGGGGCGCGGTGGCATTTTTCATCGCCGGGTTCCTGGGCCTGTTTGCCGGCGTGACCCTGGTTGGTCCCAGCCGGGCGGCCTGCCTCAGCAACCTCGAACCCCTGGTGACCATTGCCCTGGCCGTCACCGTGCTCGGCGAGCCTTTTAATCTCTGGCAAATCATCGGCGCCGGCATTGTGTTATTCGGGATTTACACCATGTGTCGCCAAATCACTTTAGGTGAGGCACAATGAAAATGAGTTTAGAAAATCAGCACACAGAGTAAATTCACCATACGTTGATCGATGGAGGCAATTTGGGAATTGGGTATGATCGGCTTGGGAAAAATAAGCGCTAACATGGCTCGCCGTTTATCGATGAGCGGACACCAGGTAGTCGGATACGATCGGCGTCCGGAACCCGTGCAAGAACTGGAAATCGATGGAGTCACCGGTGCAGCCTCGATGGCTGAACTGTAAGATGCTGGCAGCGCTGCACCAGCAATTCGGCGGGCATGCCGTCAAGCGCCCTTAGGAATGAGTGTGAATTCAGTTACGCTTATTATCTTTGGCGCCCTGGGCGACCTCGCCCGGCGCAAACTCATCCCCTCTTTGTTCAGCCTTTACAGCAAGGGCCGGCTGCCAGACTCGTTCCGCATCATGGGTTTTGGTCTGCCTGCCGCCAGCGATCAAGAATTTAGAGAAGCCATGCGACTCGGCATAATCCATCATTCTAAGGCGCTTCTCGATCCCCCGAAGTGGGAGGCCTTTGCCGCACGTCTTTTCTACCACACAGGAGCTTTCACAGAAACGAGCGACTTCGAAAGTCTGCAGGTGCGGCTGATCGAATTGGAAAATAGTATCGGCAGTCTTACGAACCGCTTGTATTATCTGGCCACCCCGCCGCGTTTCTTTGCCCAGATCATTTCGCGCTTGGGCAAGGTTGGCATGAGCCGTGAGAGTGATGGGGCCGCTTGCCGGATTGTGGTCGAAAAGCCCTTTGGCAAAGACCTGGTCTCGGCTCAGGCCCTCAATCGTGAAATCCAACGGGTATGTGATGAAAGGCAGATTTACCGCATTGACCATTACCTGGGAAAAGACACCGTCCAGAACGTGCTGGTGTTGCGCTTCGCCAACACCATCTTCGAGCCGGTATGGAATCGTAATTATGTGGATCATGTGCAAATCACGGTCGCCGAAAATCTGGGTGTGGAACATCGCGGTTCCTTTTATGACAGGGTTGGTGTACTGCGCGATATGTTCCAGAACCACCTGCTGCAATTGCTCACCCTGGTGGCCATGGAACCGCCGGCTGCCTTCACTGCTGATGCCTTGCGTAATGAAAAAGTCAAAGTCCTGAATGCTACACGTCCCATTCCATCAGAAGATGTGGCTCTCCATTCTGTTCGCGGCCAGTATCGCGGCTATCGCAACGAACCCGGTGTATCTCCAGGTTCCCAAACTGCGACCTTCGCCGCTGTGCGACTATACGTTGACAACTGGCGCTGGCAGGGGGTGCCGTTCTATCTGCGCTCTGGAAAGGCAATGGCCGAAAAAGCCACCGAGATCATCATCCAGTTTAAACGCCCTCCGCACTCCTTGTTCGCTCTGTCTCCAGATCAGCGATTGACGCCAAACATGCTCAGCCTATGCGTTCAACCGGACGAAGGCATCCATTTCAAATTCGAAACCAAAGTCCCGGACACGCCAATGGACCTGAGCTCCGCAGACATGGAATTCCACTACCAGCCGGGATTTGGCCCGAACAGCCTGCCGGACGCTTACGAGCGGCTTTTGCTCGACGCCATTCACGGCGACGCCTCGCTCTTTATGCGCCACGACGAAATCGAACTGGCCTGGGGTCTGATAGACCCCATCGTAGCGGGTTGGGAGAGTCCGGCTGCCCCGCCACTCCAGATATATGAACCCGGAAGCTGGGGACCTCCGGAAACGGATGCTTTCCTGGCAAGCGATGGGCGAGCCTGGCTGAGAGGTTGTGAGGCACATCATAAAGGATAACGAAACAATGGAAGCCTTTGGTTACCCCGGTCTACCCCCCGTTTGGACCACCGCCCGAAAGATTGGCGTCGGCACCGCGCTCAGTCCAAATTCCAGGGTCTGGTTCACCCTGGCGCGAGGCGTCGTTACTGAGGTGTATTATCCGCGAGTGGACGTGCCCAACCTGCGCGACCTGCAATTTCTGGTCAGCGATGGGCGAACTTTCGTCCACGAGGAGCAGTTTGACACCAGTCACCAGGTGGAACACCTTGACCCCCACGCCCCGGCTTACCGGCTGATCAACACCGACCCCCATGGCCGTTACCGGCTGGTCAAGCGCATCCTCACAGATCCAG
>DAOUAJ010000276.1:0-15604 GCA_034433615.1 Anaerolineae bacterium
GGCCATGCGGGTGGGGAGCACCCTCTACTGGCTGTTGACGGACCATCTGGGCTCGACGGCCGTGACGCTGGATGCCGGTGGCAACCGGGTCACCGAGCTGCGGTACTACCCGTATGGGAGTGCGAGGTACAACCCTGGCGGGCAGATCACCACCTACCGCTTCACCGGGCAGCGCTGGGATGGCGGGACGGGGCTGTACTGGTATCAGTCCCGCTGGTACGATCCGATCATCGGGCGGTTCGTTCAGCCGGACCCAATAGTTCCTAACTTCGCCGATCCTCAAGACCTGAATCGCTATAGCTATGTCCGCAATAACCCGCTGCGATACACCGACCCAAGTGGACATACTGTTGGTATGCCCTCATGCCCATTCTGTGATCTCAAGATTGACATTTCTAACTGGCCTACTCTGGTCAAAGGCCTGGCGGTTGCCGGGTGCTTCGTAGCCGGATGCCATGTTGACCTTGAGCGAGGTGTCCTCAGCGGTCCAACCCGGCAGGAATGGCTTGATACCTCGGTGATGAGCCTGGCCAATCCAATGGGGATGGTCGAGGGACCAATAGCCAACGTAGGCAAACAGGTGATACAGGAAGGGGCCGAACAGGCAACCCGTGGCCTTACACGCGAGCGAGTGATTCAAGCTCTGGGGGAAGCAGTCCAGCCCTTCCTGAAATCAATACGGGAGATTGCGGGTAAAGATGCACAGATCGGCTTTAGGGGCAGCCTGGCACGGGGGACAGTCGGCAATCCGAAGAAGCCAACTTTTGGACTACCGATCAATCTTGGCGACTTCGATGTGGATGCTTTCATCGTTAGTGATGAACTTGCGGCGCGCTATCCGGGAGTAAAATGGGGCAAAGATGTTAAGGAGTTAAAGGTACTACAAGAACACATAGAGCAACTCTTGCGCACTCGTCCCGAATTCCAAGGGCTCCGCAAAGAAGGTTTCGGCTTTAAAATTTTCACCCGTGAGGAAGCGGAGCGCCTATTTGGCGGCGAAGATATTTATTTCATCGGAGGTGGTCCATGACAGAGCAGATCGCCTTGACGGGTCCGCTAGTCGTTCCGGAATTCACAGCGAGGATTGTAGTACAAACAGACCTAAGTTTGGTTGAGCTTGCGGCCCGAGTTGGCCAGGCTCTTGGGATTACGTTCAGGGAAGATACAGAAGGGTTGTATGAGGAAACCTATGCCTTGGTGGCAATAGTAATGGGTCATGAGGTTGGCCTGTATGAAGATGAGCGTAAACGTCGAGAGACTGGCATTCGTTGGGTGGCTCTTCACGTAAGTCCGTACACATCCCCCATCTGGATGGGACTACGTGAGTACCAGGCGGTTTTCCTCTACGTTGCAGACTTTTTGGCAGCACTGTTGCGTAAGGAGACAGGACTACCTTTCGTAGCAGAACCCTACATGCGCCTGCCGTCCGAGGAGGACAAGGAGAGGTAGATACGTAGCAATACATCGTCGTCAAGGCCTGTGGGTAGTGCCGAGGCGGCTCTTCGACCTGGATCTGCGGCGGGACAGGGCGAATTACCTGTGCACCGCCTCACTGGGTTCAATCACTGGATAGTAGTCCGTAGCTTTAGCAGCACCTTAACAACCGAATAGTCTTTGCCTGGCTTCACGTGAGCTTCGTCATCGCCGTCCGTCTGTGCCCGCCGACGGCCGGCGGGTCAAAAAGACCACCCCGTGGGGCACGACGTACTACATCGGCGAGCACTACGAAAAGCACATTCCCGCAGCTGGCCTGAGCATCCTGCCCGGCGACGTCAACCTGGACTGCCAGGTCAGCGTGGCGGACATCCAGGCGATTGCTGCCAGATGGGGTCAGGCGTGGAGCGCACAGTACGACGTAGACCAGGACGGCAGCGCGATTGACGCCGGGGACATCCAGACGGCAGCGGCCAACTGGCGGGCATCCGCACCTAGTCCGTGCACTGGACCGGTGGTGACGAAGTACTACCGGCTGGGTAACAGACTCATCGCCTTACGGCAGAACAACCAACTCCGCTACATCCACACCGACCACCTGGGCAGCGTCAGCCTGCTGACGGATGCGAACGGCAAGGTGGTGCCGGGGGGTGTGCAGCGGTTCATGCCGTTCGGGAAGGTGCGAACAGGGCAACCTGTGATCTTGCCGACGGATAGGAACTTCACCAGGCAGCAGTTAGACGTGAGCACGGGGCTGCTGTACTATGCAGGCAGTCAATACGGTCGTTACTACGATCCGGTGCTGGGGCGCTGGACTCAGCCGGATACGGTTGTTCCTAACCCGGGCAATCCCCAGGACCTGAACAGGTACAGCTATACCCGGGACAACCCGCTGCGGTACACGGACCCCTCCGGCCGGATGGTGGATCCCGGCGGAGCGACGTGCGGGAACTGCTGGGAGGAGATGTACCGCGCTTACCTGGAGGCTGCCCAGAGGGTTGATCCCCAGGCCTATCGGGGCACGCTGCAGGAGTACATTGCCACCAAGGCCGTGCTGTATCAGAATATAGTTGAGGGGAGACCGCCAGAGGTTATCGAGGCTGCTGAAACCCAAGTCTCCAACGCCCTGATGCGGCTGAAGATCAATGGGTTCTATGGCACGGACCCGGCGGTGGAGACGGCGTGGCAGGCCGGTGGTCTGGAAGCGCTTCCTTCGACTGTGGCTGCTATCGGCGGAGTGGTTGCCGGCGTGGTATCACCCCAGATTGGCCAGAGCAGCAGCGGGACGGGGCAAAAGTATGTCTATCGTTATGTAAGCGAAGCTGAAAAAGAGTTCATCGAATGTGAAGGCATCATACAATCGACAAGCGGTAAGACCTACCTGAGTCCGGAGCAATATCGCAGCGCAACCAGAGCACAGCAGAGGCTCAGCCTGCGAGATAAGCCGGAATATCGTGTTCGAATTCCAAGAGAGAACTTACCTTTGGATGTTGCAGAACCCACAATCGTGGAAGAGGCATATGGGCAGCCAGGCGGTGGACTCGAAATGCGGACAACTGGTCCCATTGATGCTACGGGGGTACAGATTACACGCCTCAAGTACAAATAGCTCTACGAAATAACCCTGGGAGGAAAAAATGGAACACAATCAAGATTACTGGTCGAGAGCAAGGAGTGAATTTGAGCTATGGAAGGAAATTTTCGCTCTAGTAGATCCTGTCGTGACTGAGTTTGCCGAGTCTCATGAGATGACTTGCGAGCAGTGGCGTCATGATACGCCTAGCCGTATTCTCAGGTGGGTGGAGGCATCAGATATACATAAAAATATTGAGTTGTTTTTGGAAGGCATGCCTGAGTCCTTCGAACTAACAATTTCAGGTGGGGCCTCTAAAGATGATCCTAATACGGGCCGACGAAAATGGACATACGAGACCTTTTCTCGGTTACCAGTCCCAGTAGATAAAGCAGAGTTGCGAAGAGCGTTAGATGTGGTATACCAAGTTGTGTCAGCTTGGAAGGAAACAGACCTACGAAGAACTGCAAAGTAGATATTCCGACTACACTAGTGCTCTGTCAAGCCTGAATCTTTGGATACAAGTGCTTCAGTTTAATGCGTGCATCGGCGGTGGTGAAGCGCCAGTCTACACGGACGGCTTTCTGGTTTCGTTCATCCGCCCACGCTTGCGTTTCCCGATACAAGGTGGCCTGGTCTGGAATACGGCGATTCAGGCAGGTTCTCACCAGGGCGCTCAATTCAATCTCTGCCATATTCAGCCAACTGCCGTGCTTGGGAGTGTAGTGGAACTCAAAGCGCTCTCGTAACCGCCGAGCCTCGGCGGGCGCAAAGGCCTCGTAGAAGGAAGCCGGGCCATGCGTGTTCAGATTGTCCATCACAACGACAATCACCTCTGCATCCGGATACAGTTCGTCGGCCAGATAACGCATAGCGTAGGCCCAGTCCACTTTCGTGCGCCGTTCGCTTACTCGGATATGCCGTTTGCCCGCCAGGGGCTCAAAGAACAAGAACAGGTGACTCACCCCGTTGCGCTCATACTCATAGTCCTCGCGCAGCGGGCACCCTGGCTCCATCGGCAAGGGCTCCTCCACATTCGCCAGGAGTTGCTGAGGGATCTCATCCATACAGATCAGCGGCCGCCGGGGGTCATAGGGGCGCTGGTAAACCTCGAGCACCTCCTCCATCTGGCACACAAAAGCCGCATTCGCCTGCGGGGGAATGCAATACCGCTTCTTGAGCCAGGGTTTCAGTTCGTTTTTTTTAACACCTGACGGATAGTCTCGTGGGAGACCTTTTCCACATAGCCCGCCTCCACGAAGCGATCGCACAACAGACGCAAGCTCCAGCGAGCGTGGCCTTCTGGGGGCTGGCTACAGGCCAAGGCAATCAAATGCGCTTCGGCTTCCCCGTCCAGACGATGGGTGTATACGCGCTCCGGCTTCTTGCGATTCAAGGCGGCTTCCAGGCCGCCTTCACAGTAGGCCCTGCGCACGGTGGTGACAGTAGTTGCCGAAACGTCAAATGCGGCACAGATGGCCTGATAACCCCAGTTCGGTCCCTCCGGGCTACTGTCGGACTTGAGCAAGATTTGCGCCCGTCGGATCTTGCGGGCCGGCGCCGTACCAGACGAGATGATCTGTTTGAGTTGGGAACGTTCTTCTTCGGTCAATTGCACAACGTATTTGCGGTTCATTGCCTTTCACCTCCACCAGGTAGAACACCGCTGGAGGTGAAAAGCCGCGAAATCCCAGTATCACGCTTGACAGAATACTAGTACTCTGTCAACCGTGATTTGATGGGTGAGCACGCACCTGGGCAGAGATGGAGTCCCCAGCGTGTTGGGGATACTGCACGGTGAACCCCAACAGGTTGGGGAGAGCCGATGTTGCCAGGCAACCGTTTCACCCATCAAATGAGCCTTGACAGAGTACTAGCATCCTTGTGCCATAGCCGCAGAGCACTATCACCTATCGAAAATGGAGGGCTAGGCATGAAGACTTATGATCTCTATGGCTTTACACATGATGATCTTGAGGCTGCGCGAGTTGCAGTCGAACAAGCACTTGGAATCAGACTTGAACCGCACGAGAGCTTTTATATCGGGGACTACTATCGGTTAGGAACGGTGGGCGAAGAAAACTTTGAATTGCGGAGGAACGTCGATCCCCTTGATGGTGAGCCGGCGGAGCAAGCATTTCCTGAAATAGGCGTGCTACTTTACGTGAACGGGACTGAGCGGTCAGGGGAGCTTGAGCAAATATTGAGCACGAAAATCCCAGGACTACGCCTCTTAAGGCAGGACTATAGCAGCCCTTACCTGCACAAGGATCACCTGGGAACACCCACGTAATCCTGATAGCGAGTGGGGCTCTACGTTACCGAGCTGCGGTAGTGCGAAGCCTCCCTGCAGCGGAGCGAAGGGGGCTACCCGTATGGGAATGCGTGGTACAACCCCGGCGGGCAGATCACCACCTATCGCTTCACCGGGCAGCGGTGGGACGGCGGGACGGGGCTGTACTGGTATCAGTCCCGCTGGTACGATCCCATCATCGGGCGGTTCGTGCAGCCGGATACTCTGGTCCCGGACCCTGGCAACCCGCAGGAGTTGAACCGCTATGCCTACGCCCGCAATAACCCCCTGCGCTACACCGACCCCAGCGGCCACCTCGTCGAGACTCTCTGGGACATTGTCGCCATTGGGCTGGACATCTATACCATCCGCCAGGAGGGGCTGACCTGGCAAAACGCCTTGGCACTGACCGTGGACGTGGGGGCGGTGCTCCTGCCCGGCGTGCCCGCCTTCGCCGGGGTGGTGGCGAAGGGCAGGAAGGCGGCCAAGGCTGTCACCGAGGTAGCCACCCATGCCGACGAAGTGGCAGATGCAGCCAGGATCGGAGCCACGGTGGCGGAGGAGTTGGCAGAGGAAGCCGCCGAGCGGGTGGGGAAGGAGGTGGTGGAAGAGACCACCCAGCGCCTGGTTCGCCACCACATCGCCACCAATAAGAACTGGATCCGGGACCCCCGGTGGTCTGAACGATTCCAGAAATTGTTTGCCAAGGGGAGCATGTCCCCGGATGATGCCGCCAACATCATAGAGCTGCCGGCCGAACTGCACAAGGGGCCGCACGCCCAGGGATATCATCGGTGGGTGTACCGGCGGCTTCAGGACGCGATTGCTGGCTTAGATGATCCGACCAAGATTCGAGCACGGTTGGAAGCGGAACTGCGGGCCATTGCGGAGGAACTGAAGACCCATCCGGATTGACTGAAGAATCCCCCAATAGGAGGAGGGCGATGATGCGCTTCTATGACTGGTGGGACAATTCGGAGGGGAACTGCGTCGTGCGGGATTTCCAGGTTCGGGGATGGGGTGATGACTTTGAACTGAAGTGGCGCTTGGAGGAAGGGCGCCCTTTGAGTCACGTGGAATGGGATCCGGAGGCAGTGGCGTATTGGGGGGAGGAGGATCCATTAACCGATCTTCCTTTTACCGTTCCTGATTTCGTACTTCACTCGCCACGCCTGAAGGCGCTGCTGGAGCAGTTAAGACTGGGCGGGGAGATCCAGTATCTGCCGGTTCGAGTGAAAGGAGAGAAGACGGGCCAGGAGGTAGGAGTATTTTATGTAGCCAACTACCTGCGGCGAATCCCTTGTCTGGATCTAGAGCATTCGATTTATGGGGTGTATGGAGAACATGCTTGGGATCCTCCGGAAAGGAAAGGGCAGATTCGCCATGTATGGAAAGCAGTGTTACGAAAGGAGGCAATCGGAGAAGCTCGCTTGTTCCGGGTGGATGAGTGGAAATATATTGTGGTGATCCGTGAGGACGTGAAGCGAGCGATGGAGGAGGCGGGGATTACAGGGTGTTATTTCCTGGAACTGGAGGTGGTGTAAGCAGGTGGTAGCGTGGATTATTGCGGTTACGTTGTCTTGGCTGGTGGTCGGTGGGATGCCTTTGGGCTCCGCCTGCGCCGCCATCCGAGCTGAACCTCACGCCGTGACCCATGTCAACGGGGTGCAGAAGTACGGCTACGGCGTCAATGGCAACATGACCAACCGCGACGGGGCGATCCTGACCTGGGATGCCGAGAACCGGCTGAGCAGCGTCAACCAGGCGGGGCGCGTCACCACCTTCACGTACGACGCCGACGGCCGGCGGGTGAAGAAGGAGACCCCGTGGGGCACGACGTACTATGTGGGCGACCACTACGAGCGATACGTGCCGGCCTCAGGCCTCAGCACCCTGCCTGGCGACGCGAACGCCGACTGCCGGGTCAGTGCAGTAGACGTGCAACTCACTGCGGTCAAATGGGGGCTGAAGTGGGGTGACGCGGGCTACGGCCTGGTGTACGACGTAGACCAGGACGGTGCAGTGACCGCGGGCGACCTGCAGACCAGTGCCGCCAACTGGCGGGCTACTGTGGCCAGCCCGTGCACCAATATCCCGGTGGTCGTCAAGTATTACCGGTTAGGCGGGCGACTGGTGGCGCTGTGGCAGAACGGGGTGCTGCGGTATGTACACACTGACCACCTCGGTAGCGTCAGCCTGCTGACGGACGGAAGCGGCAAGGTGGTGTCGGGGAGCGTGCAGCGGTTCTTCCCGTTTGGCAAGACGCGGACCGGGCAGCCGGTGTTGCTGCCGACGGATCGCAATTTCACCGGGCAATCGCTGGACGCCAACACAGGATTGTTGTACTATGGCAATGCTGGGTATGGGCGGTACTACGATCCGGCGCTGGGGCGCTTCGTGCAACCCGACCCCGTGGTCTCTGACTTCGCTGACCCCCAGGCCCTCAATCGTTATAGCTACGTGCGCAATAACCCCCTGCGGTACACTGACCCTTCTGGCCACTGGTGGGAGACCGCGCTGGATGTAATCTTCACAGCCTGGGACATCGGCGATTTGCTGGCCGAGCCGTCCTGGGAAAAAGCTGGTGCAGTGGGCCTGGATCTGGTCTTCATCGCCGCGCCGCTGCCCAACGTGGTGGCTGGGGTGAAGCGGGTGGGGCCGGCGGCCGAGACCCTACAGAAGTTGAACCGACTACGGGAATTGGCGAGCCACGTGCGTGGGGTGGAGACCTTGGGTAAAGCCTTGTCTCATCCCTCGTGGTGGAAGCGGGCCGGGGCGACTTTCGAGTTGGAGCGGGCCCTGCACTACGCGGAGAAAGGACTGTTGGAAGGGATCGAAGTGTCTGCCCGCTTTGATGAAGGGCGAGGCTTTGTAGACTTGATGTTGAAGGGCGGGCAGGCCGTTGAGGTCAAGAACTGGGCTGGTTGGGCCGGGAAGAGCCAGGAGGCAAAAGGGGAACTGATTGGCAGACTCAAAGAACAGGTTAGCAAGTATCTGAGTGGCAGCCCAGACCTGAAGGTCGAGAAGCTCAAGCTCGAGTTCAAGTTGGAAGGCGGGGTGATCCCCGATGACTTGCTGCAGGAACTCAATGCGCTGAAGAGAGATTTCGGTGATCGGCTGGAATGGGAGGTGTTCCGATGAACACGAGCGCCTCCATCGCAGCCCATGATGTAGATCTATATTTCTACTTTTGTGCAGAGATCGTTAGAGGAGGTGTGCCTAGGGCTCTTGAGTTGGTCAAGATGATTGGCGGCCACTTCGTGGATGAAGTCACCAGGGAGGAGATCGATGATCCCATGACACATGTGACCAGATTTCCTGGTGGGGAAAGACATGGAGTGGAGACAGGGGGATTAGGACCACGTGTACCCTTCGTTCATCCCCTGCTACCCTATGAGACTTCTCTACGTTACCATGAAGGGCCTATACTCCATTTGCTGAATGAGGTGGATGCGTTTGGTATTCACTGCTATGTCGAGCCGCTTTCAGCGCAAAAGGTCGAGCAGATCGCTCAAGGACTCCTGGAAATTGGCAAGCAGCTCTATCCAATTTTGCAATCTGTCTATGGTAAAGTAGATGGAGCAATAGAGTTGACTGAGGAAAAGATGATGGATTCACATGTAGAGCAACACAAGCTCCCCTACTTGATGTGGGCCAACTTCTTCGGGCCGCCGTACGTGCAGAAGTACGGCAAAGAGTTCCTGATGAACGCCCCTGGTTGGCTCAGAGAAGAGTTGCCTGACGGCGGTGTCCTCTACGTGGTCGGCCCCAGCCTGCTGAACCGGTGGAGTGTTGCCAGCAAGCAAGAGGTCGAGGCCTATTTCCGCCGGGGCGTCCCGGGCTTCAAGAAAGCTTACGAACTCAAGAGGCCGAGAATGGAATTTCGCTTCACCATCCTCAAGCTGAAAGGCAACCGTGCAGTCATTCCGGTAGACTTTACCTTCTGGGACAACCTGACCGAAGGCGACAAGCAAGCGGCGCAGGACGGGCTCTTCAACACGTTAGCCTCTTGCCTAAAGCGCTATCGCGAAGTGAACGTGGAGTTTCGGGAAATGATCCCCTGGGAGGTAGAGCGACGGTTAGAGCACATCCGCCAGGGTGAACTGGGGCATAAGTTGGCGTGGGAGGTGATTCGGGGAAATGGCCAGTCGCCAGCCTGAACTGAGTAGTGAAGGATAAGACAGTAGGTATGAGGGCTATCCTCGTCATGTTGTTCTGTCTAGTAGCCGGCCAGTTCACCAACTACCCCTACGTCTCAGCCAGTGCCTACAACGCCGCCGGGCAACCCAAGCGTTTCGAGCTGGGCAACGGGCTGGTCGCGCGCTTTGGATACTACGGCTACAGTCACTTCCAGATGGGCAGTGACCTGGACGATCACGCCCTGGCATGGGGTGCTCGCTCGTTCGGCCGGCTGATTCAACACTGCGTCGGGCCGGCGAGTGCGACCTGTCCGCTGATCTCCAGCGGCCCGGAGGCGATGAACTGGAGCTACTGGTATGACCTGGTCGGCAACGTCGAAAACATCCGCGACGCGATCAATGCGAACCAGTTGCTGACCTTCGACTACGACCCGCTGGACCGGCTGATGGCGGCCGGGACGACGGCGACCGGTGCCGGGGCGTACGTGACCCGGACGTACGAGTACAACCCGCTTGGCAACCTGACCCGCTTCGAGGGCGCGAGCTACGGCTACCAGGGCGGCAAGCCCCACGCCGTGACCCACGTGGACGGGGTGCAGAAGTACGGGTACGACCCGGCTGGCAACCTGACCAGCCGGGACGGGGCAAGCCTGACCTGGGACGCCGAGAACCGGCTTGAGACCGTAACCGAAGGCGGTCGGGTAACGACCTTCGTCTATGACGCCGACGGCCGGCGGGTGAAGAAGGAAACGCCGTGGGGCACGACGTACTATGTGGGCGACCACTACGAGCGATACGTGCCGGCCTCAGGCCTCAGCACCCTGCCTGGTGACGCGAACGCCGACTGCCGGGTGAGCGCGGTAGACGTGCAACTGATTGCCGCCCGGTGGGGGCAGAAGTGGGGTGATGCAGGGTACGGCCTGCCGTACGACGTGGACCAAGACGGAAAAGTGACCGCCGGGGACTTGCAAGCGACGGCCGCCAACTGGCGGGCGACTGTGGCCAGTCCATGCACCAACATCCCGGTCGTGACCAAGTACTACAAGCTCGGCGAGCGGCTGGTGGCGCTGCGGCAGAATGGGGTGCTGCGGTACGTGCACACGGACCACCTGGGCAGCGTCAGCCTGCTGACGGACGCAGACGGCAAGGCCGTGCCGGGCAGTGTGCAGCGGTTCTACCCGTTCGGGAAGACCCGGGCCGGGCAGCCGGTGCTGCTGCCGACGGAGAGGAACTTCACCGGGCAATTGCTGGACGCGAACACGGGGCTGCTGTACTATGGCAGCAGCCAGGGGTATGGGCGGTACTATGATCCAGCTTTGGCGCGTTTCGTCCAACCTGACATCCTTATTCCCAATCCCGGCGACCCACAGCAGCTCAACCGCTACGCATACGCGAACAACAACCCTCTGAAGTACCGCGACCCCAGCGGCCACTGGTTCGAGACGGCCTGGGACATCCTGAATATCGGTTGGGACATCTACGAGGTCCGGCGTGATCCGTCGCTGGTCAACATTGGGGCGCTGGTGGTAGACGTAGGGGCGGCCGTCTTGCCGTTTGTGCCGGCGGGGTCGGCGCGATCGTGCATGGCGGCAAGGCAGCTAAGGCGGCCGCCGAAGTGGCGGATGCAGCCAAGGCAGTCTCCAAAGTTGAAGACGTTCGCCAGGCTCGTCGCAGTGCTGAAATCACCCAGAGTGTGCTGGACAAGATTCTGCCAAGGAAGTTTGATCCTACAGCGCGATTCGGGCGGGCGTTCTATGTGGCTCAAGAAGGTGAGACGGCTGTGGCAGAAGTTGCAGCCCACGGTGGTCAGGCCAGCCACGTCATCCGCTTCCAGCTTGACTTGAGCAAGGCGAAGGTGCTGGATCTGACCGACCCGGCCACAGCCAAAGCCTGGGGCTATGTTGAAGACGTGAATGCGTACGAAGCTCACCAGCAGCTTGCTCAAAAGGCCATGGAGCAGGGCTACAACGTGATCAAGTTTCAGAGCTATCGCGGGCCGGGCTATAATTATGCCTTGCTGGACAACCCGCTTAACCCGTTCAACTTTGACGAATGGTTGATTGCACAGATGGTCAGCCCTGCACCTTGAGCAAAGAAGGAGATGTTATGGCATCCAGACCAACGCGTGTTATTCGCTGGAATGTAAGATGCAAGGATTATGGGCACACAGCAATTACCTATGTTCTTGCCGGTGAGACTTACGGGCGATTGTTAGGTGGTACTCCTTATCATGAGTTGACTGAGTTTAATTCATGGGAAGATCCTGTCTTCGACGAAGTGGGAGAGCTGGTTAATAAGCTATTGGGTCGCGAGCGGGGTACCAGCGAATGCTTCGGGCGGGTGCTCGGGGTGGCCTGCGATTCTGCGCCTTCCGGTCACCTGTATGACTTCACTGGTAAGATTTGGTGCCCGATCTGCGGTTCACCCAATGTCAGCTACGGCCCAGATGACCCGCCGCAGTTTGAGGTCATTGATCTCCCTCATGTGACGCATAATGCCTGGCACCAATTGAGTGAGACGGAGAAGCGGGAGCGGATCCGAGAGGCTCTCCAGAAGGTAGGTTGCTTGCCGTAGATAGCGTGGGTTGGTAGATGGGAGGCAAACAAAGGTAAGCAAGGACGCGCCTTAACAACCGAATGATCACAACGCCGAGAGCCGGCTGACGGGGGTGAGCGGCGCCGTCAGTGCCACCTACACCTACGACGGGGACGGCCGGCGGGTGAAGGCCACGGTCAGTGGCGTAACCACCGTGTACGTTGGCAACTACTACGAGCAGGAAGGGAGCACCGTCCGCAAGTACTACTACGCCGGTGACGTGCGGGTGGCCATGCGGGTGGGGAGCACCCTCTACTGGCTGTTGACGGATCACCCTTCACCAGGCTCAGGGCAGGTTCTGGGCAGCACCAACGTGACGCTGGATGCCGCTGGCAACTGGGTCACCGAGCTGCGGTACTACCCGTATGGGAATGCGCGGTACAACCCCGGCGGGCAGATCACCACGTATCGCTTCACCGGCCAGCGCTGGGACGGGGGGACAGGGCTGTACTGGTACAACTCCCGCTGGTACGATCCCATCATCGGGCGGTTCGTCCAGCCTGATAGTCTGGTGCAAACTGATGCCAAGAGTCCCGCACCTTACCTGCCTCTGGCTGTCTCCTATGCCAATCCCAGAATCCTGGAGCAGTGGAACCAGTTCCAGCGAGCACGCCTGCAGCCCGAGGCCCAGGCTCCTGGCACACTGCTTGCCCTTGACCCCCAGTTCTTGAATCGTTACACTTACGCCCGCAACAACCCGCTGGCCTATGTGGACGACTCCGGTCACATCGCCTGGTGGGTAGTGGGCGGCGTTGTTGGCGGGGTGGTGGGCTTCGGGGCCTACGCCATCACTCACCGGGATGATTTCGACTGGCGGGAGGCGGCGCTATGGACGGCGGGTGGTGCGGTGGTCGGTGCCACGTTTGGGGCTGGAGCCCAGTGGGTGGCAGGGGCGCTGGGGACACAAGCCGCTGCGACAGCGGCGACGGCTGCAACTGCCACCAGCCCTTGGACTTTGCCTGCCCTTCAACGCGGCCAGGTGATTCACCGGTTGCTGGGGGCAAACCTACCTCAGAATTTCCCAGTGATTGACCGCTTCATCAACGGGGTTGCGACGAGCATCAAGGCGCTGGACCTCAATGCAGCGACCTACCAGAACATTGGAACCTTGACTAGTAAGGTACAGGGTTACGTTAACGCTCTGGCACAGTATCAAGGCCAGCCGACCCCATGGGGTGGTGTGGTCATCAATGCGAATCAGATAACCGGCCGTGTATTGGAACTGGCTATTCCGAACGGTGCTACCCAGGCTCAGCTGGCTGCTCTGCAAGCCTTGAAGCAGTACGCAGCTAATCTGGGGGTTACACTGAATATTGTAGTAATTCCCTAGCAGGGTGATGAACATGATACACACAGCGGGGATCCTCATAAGGCAAGGGAAAGCCTATGTGCCCGTGTACGCTCAAACTGAGATGGGAGTCTACATGCATGCTGAACCTGTCTTTGTTACCAACCTCACTGTTGAAGAATTGACGGCAGCGCTTGAGCAGGTCGTTGCTATCGGTCACCCCGGCATTCCTCATCCTACTCAGGAAGAGTGGCGACGCTGGCGTAGCCCTGTCCTTAAGGTGGCCGGGGTACGAAGCTGGAAAGAGATGGCGCAGGGTGGGGTATCCTATGGCATCTCATGGAGTGACAAGGAGACAAAGCTCTACATTTCACATGTGGAAGATCCTGCACAATGGCGACGTGCCCCGGTAATGGAAAGGGTGTTCCCCAAGGACACGTCACTACGCACGCTTGTGGAAGCCATCCTGGAAGATGTAGGTTCACATCCGGAGTTGCTAGCCGGAGGTGAAACATGACCATCTTCGCCCTTATGGAGCGAAGCGACGTCAGAAGTATTGGTTGGGGGCACGCTGGGGGCGGGGGCCCAGTGGGTGGCTGGGGCGCTGGGGACCGAGGCGGCGGGGGCAGCGGGTGCCACCACCCTGGGGACTGCTGCGAGTTCACCTGCCGGACAGCGCACCATCGAGTTTCTCGAGAATCAGCTTCCCAGAGTTCAACATATCATGGCACAAAAGCATGCCTGGGATAGGCTTATCAACCTGACCGGCGATATTCAACAAGACTATAGGGCCATTCAACCTATTCTCACGCAGGTTGTGTCAACCGGGCAGAAAATAGTTGAAAGGGGCTATGTAGAGTATCGCGCCGTCATTAACGGTCAGGAGGTTGTCGTACGAGGGCGAGAATTAGCAAATGGGGTGTTCGAGATCTCGAACGCCTTTATCCAGACCTTACCGAGGTTACCATGATCAACAAGATTGAACGTCTAAAGCAAGCCGCAGAGGCTCGTGATAAACGGCAATATGCTGAGGCCTGTAGGATATATCAAGAAATACTCGATGCTTTCGGCCCTGATCCCGATGTAATGTGGGGCCTAGCTCAAGCAGAATTCGCTTTGAGCATTGTATCGCCAGACTCAGAAGATGCTCACGGATACAATGCCATTCGGTGGATTGAACGTGCACTAGCTTTGAAGTCTGACCGTCCCGAGTATCATTACACGCTAGCTGATATGCTTGAACATGTTGGAGCTACCAACTACGAAGCTGCTGCTTGTGCATATCGTCGCGCTATCGAGCTGGAGCCTTTTCATGCTCCAGCTTTATCAAGATTAGCGATGCTCTATGGTGTACCGGAGGATGTTGTGACATTAGAAGAGGCAATCTCGTGCTGCGAGACAGCCTTGCGAATTAATCCGACACGCTCGCTCTGGGCAGTACTCGCTCGACTCTATCATTATGCTGGCCGTCAAGATGACAGCCAGCACGCATTTATCAATAGCCTACTAGAGAGGGAAGACAAAGGACCCATTCCCTACTAAACTGAGATGAATCTACGGCTGAGCCTATTTCACAAGGGCAACTACACCCATAAAGTAAATTCGGCTGCGGTGATCGCGTCCGCTCCTTGACCCACAGCGCCTGAACTGGTATGCCTACGTCCGGAATAATCTGCTGGCCTACGTGGACGATTCCGGCCACATCGCCTAGTGGATCGTGGGTGACGTTGTCGGTGGCGTGGGGGGCTTTGCGGCCTATGCCATCACCCACCGGGACAATTTCGACTGGCGGGAGGCAGCACTGTGGACGGCGGGCGGAGCGGTGATCGGGGGCACATTCGGGGCAGGAGCCCAATGGGTGGCTGGGGCGCTGGGAGCAGAAGCGGCAAGTATTACTACGCCGGTGCCGGCGGATCGCCCTGCGGGTGAACGGCACCCTCTACTGGCTGTTGACGGATCACCCTTCACCAGGCTCAGGGCAGGTTCTGGGCAGCACCAACGTGACGCTGGATGCCGGTGGCAATCGGGTCACCGAGCTGCGGTACTACCCGTATGGGAGTGCACGGTACAACCCCGGCGGGCAGGTCACCACCTACCGCTTCACCGGCCAGCGCTGGGACGGCGGGACGGGGCTGTACTGGTATCAGAGCTTGTTTGAAAATATCCTTTAGTTGTTGTCAGTCAGCGAAAAAAGGCACGAGATTTGCGCTTTGTCCAGGCTCAACGCTCACCTTGGGAGGTTTCATGCATCAGACTCGACAGCAAACCTGACCAAATGACCG
>DAOUAJ010000277.1:0-4084 GCA_034433615.1 Anaerolineae bacterium
GCACACGGCCGTGTGCCCGTACGCTTTGGCGGGGAAGGCCAGGATGTCCGAACGGCGCAGGATGGCCCGGATCAACATCCCGGCCCCTACGCCCAGCAGGCCGCCGACGAAGAAGCGCACGGCCAGGAAGGTGCTGCGCCGCCCCGAGGGGATGATGCGACCCACGATGTCGTTGTAAGGCACGCCGGCCACGCCGCTGACGAAGGCGAAAACCGTCCACAGGATAAAGAAGGCCGCCAGCAGCACGGCGGGCCGGGTGTCTCGCAGCAAGACCAAGGTCCCGGCCAGGGCTGCCAGGGCCAGAGCGCGACCGCCTCCGGCGAAGAGGTAGATCGGCTTGCGGTAGCGGCGCCCGCGGGCGTAGCCGGCGGCGAAGAGCTGGGGTACCAGCCAGCCGTAGCGACGGATGGACTCCGCGGCGCCCACGGCCAGGGCGCCGCCGGTCAGGTTAGTGAGGAAAGCCGCCAGCACCGTGCCGGCGTCCACGAAGGCGGTGCCCAACTCAAAAAGGGCGCCGCTGAGAGCGCCCCAGGTGAAGTTCCAGGGTAGATGGGCGCGAATTTCGGCACGTTCGGCTTGAGAGATCATGGTCGTTGAATCGAGAATCAGAGGCGCCGGCCGGACTCGAACCGGCGATGCGGGGTCTGCAGCCCCGTGCCTTACCCCTTGGCTACGGCGCCGTATGCATAAGCTTCTACTCAAATACTTATGAAAAAATGCCCCAAAAGACACTCAACCTGCACCGGCCTTTCGAGGTTCCGCCAGCCGCTGTGTGACCCGAGCCAGTTCCTCCTCTAGTTGCGCTTTGTACGCTTCCAGGGCCGCTATCTCCGTTGGCGCGCAGTACTGGCAGCCACACAGACAGACTTCGTCGAGGACACGTTTGTAATCCATCAGGCGTCCCGGGCGGAGGGAGTAGTACACCCAGTAGCCCTCCTTGCGGTCCTCCACCAGGCCGGCCGCCTTGAGGACGCGCAGGTGCTGGGACACGGCCGGCTGGCTGATCCCCAACCCCTCCGCCAGCTCGGTCACAGACTTGGGGCCCTCCTTCAACTGCTCGATGATGGCCAGCCGGGCGTCGGCGGTCAGTACCTTGAAACGTTCGGCGCTTTGCCTGGTGGTGTTCATCCCTTTCTGCCCCGGGAACTCAATAAGTTGTTGCTTATACACTTATAGTATACGCCCCACTGGCAACGAGGTCAAACTGGCCTCGATGAGCAGCTCGTAGCATCGCGTTCTGCCCGTAGCGGCATCGCCTTCGAGACCCTGCGCTGAACCTGCGCCATGCGCGACTACCGGGCCGGCATGCCCCTGCAGACCCTGCGCCAGAAGCTGAGCCTGTCCCCCGTCACTCGTGTTTCTGAAAACAGCGGCTTCATGATACAATTGTCGTGCAAAGTGAAAAAACAAGCATGTCGCTAAATACCGATCCGGCTATCATGCAAGTCGCTCAATTTGCTCTCTTAGTTTTGTCATACCTGGAACAGGCCAGGCTTGTGCCCCAACGCTTCGCGCCGGCTGCCCAGGCCACCTGGCGTGGTGTGATGCCCTACCTGCGCGAGTTGGATCTGTTCGAGCTGGCGGTGCGGGACGGCGTGCGCGCCAATCCGCACCTCTTCGTCGCCTTCCGCGACCCCGCAGCGCGCCATGAGCTGCGGGCGCTAGATGAGGGCGCCTGGCGCGAGGCGCTGGCGGAGCTCCGCTCCCTGAGCCTGGCCCAGATGTCGCCGCGGGAGCTCCATCGCCGGGGGGCGGTTGCCCTGGGCGTCGAACTGCCGCCGCCGAACGAGGCGGCCCTGGAGGGCAATGCCTTCGACCGCTCCTCCCTCATCGCCGAGCTGCCCAACGGCTGCGGCTATCCCACCTTGCTCCTCTGCGAGATGTACGACGTCCTGGACCCGGCCCACAACCTGCGCCTCTTCGTGGACGGCCCGGAGGCGGAGATGCTGGCGGGTTGGGCGCTGGTGCTGCTGACGGGCCAACTGACCCCGCCGCCCGGCCGGATCATCCCCGTCTCCGCCGCAGACCACGCCGCCCTGCGCCGGGAGGCCTTCGATGCAGCGCTGATCTACCATCCGGTGGACTGGTTGCCCGCTGACCCCGGGCAGGTACTCAGCGCCAAGGAGTTTATCACACTATGACCAGGCGTTTCCAAAGCCTCACCAAGCTGATCTCCGAAGCCGATCTGAGCGCCCTGATGGAGGCCGCCCGCCAGGCGGCGGATCCGCAAGAGCTGTGGGACCTGGCTTGGGAGCGGCTCTCGGCGCCCTCACTGGTCAGCCGGCATACTGCGGTGCAGATGTTCCGGCAGTGGCACCTGGACGGCAGCCAGCCCCAGGACGAGCCGGTGGTCCTGGCCTGGCACGCCTTCCCCGCCCCCCAGGTGCGTCGTGAGATCCTGCACCTCGAGCGCTGCCGCCACCTGACTCTGCTGGACGAGTTCGTGTGCACGGTGATGTACCCCCGGCTGGGCCAGACCGCCGGCTACCTGAGCGGCGTGCGCCGCGCCTGGGAGTGGGCGATGGCGGAGGACGCCGCCGCCTGCGCCCAGGGCCGACCCGCCCCACACTTGGGGACGGAGATCCGTTGCGCCCTGGTACAGGCCAGCGTGTAGAGCCTGGCCACCAACATCCCGCCGGAGCTGATAGCTGCCGCGCTGAGGCACGGGCTGTAGATGCCTGAGCAGGCACTGTCCTACGCCCGTCGAGTAGTGGAGCGAGAACAGCGTGCGGATGCCCTGGCGGCCTTGGCGGAACATCTGCCGCAGGAGTTGATGGGGGAGGCGCTGGCGGCGGCGCGGGAGATCGGGGATACGGATAATCGTGAGCAGGCCCTGGCAGGTTTGGCGCCGCGGCTGGCGCAGGAGGAGCGGGCCCGGCTCTACCCGCTCTGGCGGGAGACGTTGCGCCATCTGGTCGGCCGCACCCGCACGGGCCTGCTCTCCGACTTGGCCGCGCTGGAGCCGGTCATCCACCGACTCGGCGAGCCGCAGGCCATAGCCGAGACCTTCTGCGCCATCCAGGACGTGGGCCGTTAGTGGCCGTAAGGGGTGCCCGGCACCTCTGAGGTGCCGGGCACCTGACACCTGACCGCAGCAGATGGAGGAACGTTGTATGCCTGTTCGCAATATCGAGTTTGCACCCGGCGAGTACTACCACATCTACAACCGAGGCGTGGGCCGTAGTAGCATTTTCCGCGAACCGGACAACTATCTGTTCGCCCTGCAGCGGGTGAAGACCTACGCCACGGAACTGCAGATCACCGTGGTTGCCTATTGCCTGATGCCAAACCACTATCATTTCCTCCTTCATCAGGACAGCCAGGAGCCGGCAGGCCGGCTTGTGCAGTTGGTCTTCAACAGTTATCTAAGGCCTTCAACAAGCGCTATGGCCGTACCGGTACCCTGTTCGAAGGGCGCTTCAAGGCCATCCACGTGGATCGAGAGGGCTATCTGCTTCACCTTTGCCGGTACATTCACGCCAACCCGGTGAAGGATGGGTTGGTCCCGTGGCCGGAGGATTGGCCCTACTCCAATTACCTGGAGTGGATCGAAGCCCGCAGCGGCACCCTGATAGATCGAGCGTTTGTGCGAGCCTATTTTCCGCAGCCTCAGGTTTACCGCGACTTCGTGCTGGCCTATCTCGCGGGCCGCGAGGACCTGCCGGAAGGGCTTGAGCCGTACTTGTTGGAGAAGGTGTAATAGCCAGGTGCCCGGCACCTCAGAGGTGCCGGGCACCTGGCCATCTCGAACAGGAGGTCACCCATGCCATCCCGTGCCATCTCACGTGGCAAATGCTTCCTGTGTGGCGGGACGTTTGCCACCTTAACTTTGCGCAAAAGTAGGGCATTTCTATTTGGTAACGCAAATATAGGCGGTTTCTAATCGGTTTTAGCTGCCTGAACAGTACCTTTCCAAGCAAACAACCAGGTCTTTGGCATTTTGGTTTAGAGTTAGCAACTCGACTCGAACCAGCTTCCCGTCCTCGAAGACAAGCCGCCCTGGAATCGCCAACAGGTCGCGCACGATTCGCTTCAGGCCATAGGACGCAAACCTGGTGCCAACCAAGGCGCGGTGGTGAAAGTC
>DAOUAJ010000278.1:0-16086 GCA_034433615.1 Anaerolineae bacterium
CGAGCCCTTTACATCCCCCTGGCGTTGCTCAGCCGACCAGACCTTATCGAGAATCTGCTGAACATGGCCGAGCAAAGTATTGCCCTCAACAGCGTTGTGATTGATGTGAAGGGAGATACAGGCCTGTTGGCCTGGGATAGTGCTGTGCCTGTCGCCGTGGAAGTGAAGGCCTATCACCATGGAAAGAAGTGGCTCTCTCTGGATGAGTTTATCAAGATGAGCCGCCAGCGTAAGCTGTACGTAATCGCGCGCATGGTGATCTTCAAAGATGCTCAATTGGCCCTGGGCAAGCCCGAATGGGCTATCCGGCGGGTAAATGGAACCGTCTGGGTGGATCGCAAGGGAACGCCGTGGGTCAATCCCTTCCTGAGCGAAGTGTGGGACTACAACATAGCTCTGGCGCAGGAGGTCGCCGCGTTGGGTGTGGACGAGATCCAGCTCGACTATGTGCGTCTTCCCTTCGATGGCACTTTGGGGGAGATCCACTACGAACAGGAGAGCACCCTGGAGACGCGCACCACAGCTATCCGCCAGTTCGTAGAACGTTTTGTGACAGCCATCCGCCCATTCGGCATCTTCATCGCGATGGATGTGTTTGGGCTGACGGTCTGGGTGGCGCCGGAGAGCGATATGCTGATCGGGCAACGGGTGATGGACCTCGGTCCCCTCGTAGATTATCTGAGTCCGATGGTCTACCCCTTCACGTTCGTCCCCGGCAATCTAGGGCTGGATGCACCAAGAGCCTATCCATACGAAGTGGTACAGCGGAGCACACAACAGGCAGCCACGCGGCTGCCTCCTGGCGTCCGTGTCCGCCCCTGGCTGCAAGCTTACTCTTATTCTCTGGCGGAGATGTTGATCCAACGCCGCGCCGCGCTGGACAGCACAGAGGCTGGCTGGATGTTTTGGAACGCGGCTGGAAAGTACACCCCCGACCTTTTTGGTCCATTGCCTGAGCTGGACACCCTACGCGCCATGATCGCGCAGCAGCGCGCGGCCCAGGCAACGTCAACGCCGACGCCAGTTCCATCTGAGGCGCCTTCAGGTGGCTAATGTTGTATCAAACCTGAGTGAAATGACTTGCCAGGGTTGTGTCTGGCCTCGTTCAATGGTATACTTTTTGTGGCCCCCATCTTTTCAGGGGACCAATGGATCACGCATAGTCCTCTGAGAAACGAGGATTAAAGTCATATTTTACAGGAGGTCAAGCTGTGCGCGTGTCTTGTCTTCAAGAGAACCTGGCCAAAGGCCTCTCCATTGTCGGTCGGGCCGTTTCCTCGCGTAGCACGCTGCCCGTTCTGGGGAACATCCTCGTGGCGACCGACCAGGCCCGCTTAAAACTGGCGGCCACAGACCTGGAGATCGCGATCAACTGTTGGGTTGGAGCCCAGGTGGAAGAGGAAGGTGCAACCACTGTGCCTGCCCGTCTGTTGACCGATTTCGTCAACTCGCTGCCGGCCGAGCGCATTGACATGGAATTGAGCGTGCGCACCCAAAGCCTGCATATCCGGTGTGCCCACTACGATGCCAACATCAAGGGGATTGATGCAAGCGAATTCCCTTTGATCCCCATAGCAGACGGTGATGGGATGGTTGAGGTGGCGGTGGACACGCTGCGTAAAATGATCGAGCAGGTGGCCTTCGCCGCAGCTACGGATGATAGTCGCCCCATGTTGACTGGCGTCCATGCCCGCTTCCAGGGCGACCGCTTAACGCTGGCGGCCACGGATGGATTCCGCCTCTCCGTGCGCCTGACCAAGCTCAACAAGCCGGTCAACACCGACATGGCGGTGATTATCCCAGCCCGATCATTGCAGGAGATCGCCCGCATTAGTGCCGATGCCGACGGGCAATACCCGGTGGAAATCCGGGTCATTCGGGAGCGCAATCAGGTTCTGTTCCACTTGACGGGCAAGGCCGACAGTCTGAGTAAGGGGGGATTCCAACAGGTAGATGTAGTATCTCAGTTGATTGACAGCAATTTCCCAGATTATGCAGCCATCATCCCCAAGACATGGACGACGCGTATGGTGGTGGGCACGGCCGAGTTTCTTAAAGCCGTGCGCGTGGCCTACCTCTTCGCCCGGGATGCAGCCAACATCGTCCGTTTGCAGATCACACCGGGGGATGGAGGCATCCAGGAGGCACCTGCCGGCCTGCTAACCCTGGCCGCTACCTCGCAGGAATATGGCGATAATATCAGTAAGGTGGAAACCAGGATCGTGGAAGGCGAGGCCATGGAGATCGCGTTTAACGCTCGCTATCTGATTGATGTGCTCAGTGTGATTGATACGCCCCAGGTCGTCCTGGAGACGACGCGCCCCGGCGCGCCAGGCGTCATCCGACCAGTCGGGGCAGGGCCGGACGAGTTCACCCACGTGATCATGCCGATGCACATTAACCGCTGAGGAATCGTGCGCTTGCTTCACCTCTCGCTCGTCAACTTCAGAAACTACATCCGGCTAGAGCTCGACTTTCCCGGCCGGATCACGCTGCTCCAGGGCGCGAATGCGCAGGGCAAGACCAATCTGTTAGAAGCAATCCATTACCTGGCAACTGGTCGGTCCCCGCACGCCGGAGTCGAACGTGAACTGGTCAATTGGCTGGCTCTCAATGAGCCGATCCCCTACGCGCGGGCCGTGGCAGAAATCGTCCAGGACCATCAAAAGGAACGGCTGGAGATCACCCTGGTCCAGACCAACGACCCTGCGCGTCAGCTCAACTTTCATAAGCAGGTACGCATCAACGGCGTTGCCCGGCGTGCCCTCGATCTGGTGGGACGCCTGCGCGTGGTGCTCTTTGTCCCCCAGGACATCGAATTGATAGCTGGACCGCCCAGCTACCGCCGGCGTTACCTGGACGTGGCCTTGTGCCAGATGAATCGGGCCTATTGTCGGGCACTGGCGAGTTACAACCAGGTGCTGACCCAGCGCAATGCGCTGCTGCGGACGCTGCGGGAACGTAACGGTGATCACAGGCAATTGCAGTTTTGGGATGAGCAGTTGGTAGAGCAAGGAACCCTTCTGATGGTGGAACGGCAACGATTTATCGCCAGCCTGGACGTGGAATCTCGGGCCCGGCAGCGAGAATTAACCGGCGGGCGCGAACATCTGCAACTGCGCTACCTGCCCAGTTTTGACCCCACACATCTGCCCCAGGCTGATTTTCAACTCCCCCTGGTGCTGGAACCCGATCAACTATCCCCTGCCTCCTTCCCCTCCCTGGCGGAGACGAGAGAGCGGTTCGCCGCCTACCTGGAGGCCAGTCAGAGACAGGATATTGCTGCTGGCATGACGTTAGTGGGGCCACACCGGGATGATTTGCGCTTCACAGTGGGGGGGCGTGATTTGCGTGTGTACGGCTCGCGGGGGCAGCAGCGCACGGCTGCGCTGGCGCTGAAGCTGGCCGAAGTGCAGGTGATGACGCTGGAGACAGGACAGCCGCCGCTGTTGCTGTTGGACGACGTTATGTCAGAGTTGGACGCCACCCGTCGCCAGATGTTGTTGAGCGTCCTGGACGGCGTCTCTCAGGCCATCATCACAACCACCGACTGGAACGACTTCACGCCCGAATTCAAAGCGCAGGCTCGCCTGTTGCATCTGTCGGACGGCAGGATCGAGGAGGTGACCAGCGGTGGTTAACCTGTCCCCTGTGCCTGTCCGGCACCCTGGCCCCTGGCCTGCACGGCGTCCAGGGCAGGCTGCCCATCGGCTCAGGGCAGGCAGGACAGGCTGGCCAACAGGCCAGGGAAACGCACCGCCTGGTTGAGCATACCCCAGGCGGCATCATTCATGTGCTGCCGCCATGGCACCGTTACAGCGGCTTGCGCACTGGAACGCCCGGCCGTCGCGGGAATGATCCCGGTGTCGGGTGCGCTTTTTGCACCGTGACGATGAAACGATCCTCGGCCAGGTAGGGCACTTCGACCGGGAAGGCGCGATGCAGCCGGCCGCCCAATACGGCGAGCGCCCGTTCGGCAGCCATTACTTCCATCGCGGCCGCAGATCCTTTCTGTGCCAGCAGCCAGCCGCCGAGGCGCAAGAAAGGAAGTGTTAACTCCAACAAAGGGCTGAGGGGAGCCACGGCTCGGGCCAACGCCAGATCGTAGACGGCTCGATGTTCTGGCTGATGTGCCACCTCTTCGGCCCGGCCGTGAATGATGAGCACGTCACGCAGTCCCAGCGCGACGACGACGTGCTCCAGGAAGCGCACCTTTTTGGCCGTTGCTTCTAGCAATGTCAGACGCAGGGCTGGCCACGCGATCTTAAGAGCCAGGCCGGGCAGCCCGGCCCCCGTTCCCACGTCAATCACCTGGAGCGACATGCCCAGCCGCATGGGGCCATTGCCAGTGGGCAACTGGGGCAGCACGGTGAGGCAGCTCAGCGAGTCCAGGAAATGGCGGATCTCTACCTGCTCCGGGCTGTCAATCGCCGTCAGATTAAAGCGTCGATTCCACTCTAGCAGCAGATCGCTGTAGCGTTGAAAGAGATTCAGTTGTTCATCCGTCAACCTCAGGCCCATCTGCTGCACGCCCTGCCTCAGCCGATCCATTTTACCGAGCCATCCGATTGAAGCCTCTACAGTGGTGAGCGGGAAGGCCGGCGCAGCAGACTCAGGATCAACACTGTCAGCCCACTACCGATCAGGAGCAGTGGCCCCAGGAGACGGATAACAGGGCCACCCAGCAGGCTGCCGAAGATCATCAGCATTGCCACCCGATCCCCCCTACAATACTCGCGGCCGTGAGCAACCCAGGGTTTCGCGTGCCCAACGTGTACATCAGAAACAGCGCAATTCCTACAGCGATGGGCTCAATGGTCCAGGTGTAAGCCCAACTCTCCCAATCGTCCGTCAGGCTCTGATACAGGAGCAAAAGCCCGTTGGCCAGCAGGATGGTGCCGGGGACCAGCAACCCCAGCAGGTTCTGGCGTTGCTCCCACCAGATGATCAGAGGCAAGTAGAAGGCCAGGCCAGCGATGACCACGATCAACGGCCACAGTCGCCATGCCGAGAAGCCGATGTCGAGGGACTGGAAGAGCCAGTCCGCCAGGTTGATTAGCAGGAACAAGACACCGAGCAAGACCAGCAGCAACCCGGTAAAAAGCGCACCGCGATTTTGCATCTGAATACCTCCCAGGTGAAGAATCTCTCTGCGAGCTCAGGCCCGACTCAGCCAAAGACGTCGGCATGAGAACCGTCACGTCCCATCCATGACCCCATCCTGAGCACAGGCATCCCGGATTGAAGCGCCCGGCGAACGAGGAGGCTGGTCCACTTGAAGTGTTGCCACCGCGAGCGGGACAAAAGGTGACAGATGTTTCGCAAAGATAATTAAATCATCGCCAGGAGCGTAAAAGTCAGGTACCACAGCTTTATAGTGATAGCCGCAGCTCTCATAGAAGCGGCGCGCCGGCGCGTAGGCCTGCGTACTCGACGTTTCCACCACCAGGAGACGGCCGCCACGCTTTTGCACCTCGGCCTCAACTCGCTCTAACAGGGCGTGACCGATGCCATGCTGCCGGCTGGCCGGATCTACGGCAATCCAATATAAATCAAAAGTGCCTTTGGTCAAAGGTGCCGGACCGAAGCAGGCATACCCTAGCACCCGCTGCTCTTCCCGATACACCAAAAATACATACCCACTAGCTTCACCCTGCCTCAGGTAAGCCTCCCACAACTCACGCACGCAGGCTATCTCCGCCGGATCAAAGATGCCGACGTTAGCCGTCAGCTCGAGAATATGTGGGCCATCTTGCTCCTGCGCCGTCTCTATCATAAATTCATCTTTGCCTCCTCCAAAGTCAACATTAGAATGCGTGTTACCATTTGCACGTAATCATAACCGGCTACCCTGGCTGCGCGGTAGAACCCTGCATCGGGGGAGAGGTCAGGGTTGCAATTCACCTCGACCACGTAGGGAGTTCCATCGTCGGCCAGGCGCATGTCCACCCGCACATAGCCCCGACACCCAATAGCCCACCAGGCGCGCCGGGCGGTGCTGATGATGCGGTCGCCCAGCGCCGGGTCCACAGGAGCCGGGCACAAGGCAGGTGTATGCTGATACTCAAAGGAGTGTGGCTCCCACTTGGCTGCAAAGGGCACAAGGCGTGCATAAGGATCAGCGAACGCGCTGAAGTCAATTTCGGCTAAGGGAAGCGTCTCAGGAAGGTCGTTCCCCGTGCCCTCGGCCCCTCCAGTACAGAGAGACCAGAGTGCCACGTTGAACTCTCGGCCCGTGATGAACGTTTCGGCCAGAGCAGCCTGGCGGTAACGCTCGACGATGTAGCCCACACGATCGCGAAGTTGAGGAATGGTGCGCACCACCGCCTCTGGATCAATGCCCAGGCTGGCCGATTCAGCCACGGGCTTGACGATCAGAGGAAAAGTCAGGCTGGTAAGGACCTCGGGGGTTACCTCGGTCGGGTGGCGGAAGACGCGGCCGGGTGGGACGGGGACGCCCGCTGCCGCCAGGCGCTCCTTTGCCCGGGCCTTATTGAGCGAGAGGGCGAGGGCATCACCGCCGTTGCCGGTAAAACGGTAGCCCATCGCTTCGAGCGCCCAGGCGATGCGCGCTTCCTCAAAGAGCCGCCCCTCCAACCCCTCGGCCAGGTTAAAGATCACCCAATCGGTAGGCGAGTAAGGGGCCAGGGCCAACTCTACATCTGTATGAATGGGCACCTGAGCCACCAGGTAGCCAGCCATCTGCAGCGCCTCGGTCACCGCCTGGGCACAGGCGATGACCCCCTGCTCTGCCACCAGGTCTCGCGGGCCGCCTTTGATCAACCGCGTGCTATGATTGTACAGGACTAGGATGCCGGGAGCTGTTTTGCCTGTTTCTAAGCGCACCATCCTTTTCCCTTAGCCTGTCGGATGATCTTTTCACTAGCTTCCCGCTAATCAGTGGTTCTAACCGGCACCGATGCAGCAACAACACTCAAAGGAGGAGACCACCCTGCTGCGAGGTTGATCCGGCTGCTGGTGGCTCGATTATAACAGAGAAGCTGCCAAACGAGTAACTTGTGCACCCCGCCGTGAAATCGGGATTCTCGGTCTAAACGCCGCTGGTCTTTCGACCGTTGACATCACCGGCACCCTGTGGTATCCTCTCGCCACCTTCCCATTTTTTGCGTATTCCGTATCACGTATCACTACGCAACATGAAACATGCACCACGTCTCAGTTGTGCGATTCACGGGGAGATCCCAATGAACACATTCAGGCAGCCTCACATCGCCATCGTCACCACCGGTGGCACCATCGCCATGCGTTACGACCCCCAGGTCGGCGGTGGCGTTCCAGCACTGGAGGTAGACGATCTGCTCCGCCTTTTGCCCGATCTGCCTGTGACGTTGGAAGGCGTATCGGTGTGCAATCTGCCAGGCCCCCACATGACACCGGAGACGATGTGGGCCGTCCGCCAGGTGGTCGTTGGACTGCTGGCTCGCCCTGATGTGGACGGCGTGGTGGTGACTCACGGCACTGACACGCTGGAGGAGACTGCGACGCTACTCGACCTGACGTTGGACAGCCCCAAGCCCGTGGTGCTCACCGGCGCCATGCGTCACTCGTCCCAGCCCTCGTACGATGGGCCGGCCAACCTGGCCGCAGCCGTTCGCGTTGCGGCCGCTGCGGAGGCGCGCAACTTGGGCACCCTGATCGTCCTGGACGACACGATCCACGCCGCCCGGCACGTCACCAAGACGCACACCCAGGCGCTGTCCACGTTCCGTTCCGGCCAATTCGGCCCGTTGGGAGTCGTGGACGCGGTGGGTGTGCACATCGTACAGCGGGTCACACCGCGACCGGTGGCGTGTCCGCAGTTGGAGACCGATGTGGCACTGCTGATGTTGGCCGCGGGCAGCGATCCGGAGCTATTCGACTACCTCGTCCGGCGGGGTGTCAGAGGGATCGTGCTGGCAGCAATGGGGGGCGGTCGGGTGCCGCCGTCCTGGCTGGAGCCGATCATGGCCGCTGTCCAGGCGGGCGTGCCTGTGGTGATCGCCACGCGCGTGCCCCAGGGGCGCGTCGGCGACCCTTATGGCTTCCCTGGCTGCCACAGCGATCTGAGACGGCGAGGTTGCCTCTTCGCCGGTGATCTCAACGCACCCAAAGCCCGCATCGCGCTGATGGTAGCATTGGGCGCGACCAGGGGCGATCCGGAACGATTGCGGACGTTGTGGCCGGGCCTGGTCGGCTGGCCAAAGGACATTGGATGAATCATGCTACGTGATGCGTAGCACGCAGCACGCAACACGAAACTTGTTCACGCCTCACACCTCATTGCCATAGCAAAGTCCGTGAGGTCAATCCCCCCGCTCAAGCCCAGCGTGAGCGGGGTGACCGAGACCACGCGGTCCCGCACGAACGCCCAGATGTCCGAATCTGGCTCTAACGTCTCCCAATCAATCTGCACGCTATAACCCAGCGGCCGGGGCACACCGAAGCGCAGCTCCCTGTCCACGTCCACGCTATTGTAGTACGGCTGGAGCGCCTGCCGCGTCACCCGCCACGGCGTGCACGGCGTCGCCTCCGCAGGGATGTCTATCTTGACGGCGTGGACGCCGCGCGGCAAGCCGTGTGCTAACAGCCGTTGGGCAAAGTGGCGGGTGAAGTGCATGCTGGTGGACCAGTCAACCAGATTCCCCGAATTGTGATTATAATGGAACGCTTGCGGCACTTCCAGCGATACCGCCAATCCCGGCACACCCATGTCGCCCGCCTGCAGCGCGGCCCCCACCGTGCCGGAGACGGTGGTGCCGGTGCCCAGGTTCTCGCCGTGGTTGATGCCCGCCACCGCCAGGGCCGGCCGGCGGTCAGCCAATGACAGGATGGCATGTAACACCGCCTGTGCGGGCGAACCGTCAATGGCGTAAGCGGTGTAAGTCACGTCGTCAATGTTCAGAGTGTGCCGGGTGATGGCGCAGCTATAGTGGCCGGGCAGGCTGCGCCCCATGCCGCTCTGTTGCCTGGCCGGCGCTGCGATCAGCAGATCGCCCAGGTCCCGTACCGCGCGCACGGCCGCGGCCAGCCCGGGCGAGGCCAGCCCGTCATCGTTGGTGATCAGGATCAGGGGAGGGGTCATCGGTCGGTTGTTCACCTTCTGGAAGATTCAGGAGGAGATTATACCAGAGGTGTGGGGACAGGCCCAAGCCTGGCAGGGGCGAATACCAGCACCGCCAGCCTGCCCCCTGGCCTGCACGACGTCCAGGGCAGGCTGGCGGTCAGGCCAGGGAATGACGGCGCCGGGGCAATCCCTGGATTACCAGCCAAGGCAGACCACCCAGGGCCAGACCGGGCGAACGTGAACAGGCTTCGGGGTTCAGGTGTTGTCCCGAAGCCTGTGATTCAATCCCCAGACCTGACGGATCTCAGGCTGACAGGTTGATCGGCTCGCTGAGGAAACCGACAATCAGACGCACGGCGTTGGTCACGTCGTCGTAATCCACCATCTCTGATGGGGAGTGCAGGTAGCGCGTGGGGATGGAGACGCAGCCCGCCGGCACGCCGGTCCGGCTGACTTGGATCGCCATGGCGTCGGTCGCGCCGAACTCCAGGACCTCAAGCTGATGGGGAATGCCCAGCCGCTCACCTGCCTCGATCAGACGATCCTTGACCCTGGGATGGGAGAGCATGCCCCCGTCCTTGACCTTGATAGCCGGGCCGTCGCCCAACCTCATGGGCCGCTTTTTCGCTTCAGGTGTATCCCCTGTCGCTGTCACGTCCACAGCCAGCGCCAGGTCAGGCGTCACCCCAAAAGCCGACGTGGTCGCGCCGCGCAGCCCCACCTCTTCCTGCACGGTGAACACCCCCACGACCTCGTGGGGCGTCTCCTGAAGTTGCCGCATCACCTCGATCAAGATCGCGCAACTGATGCGGTCGTCGAACGCCTTGGCCACCAGCCGCTTGCCCAGATCGGTGAACTCGCGGTGGAACACGGCCGGATCGCCCACCTTCACCGGGCAGTCTTCCCGCGAGGAGGCCCCCACGTCAATGAACATCTGGGCCAGGGTTGGCTCACCCTCGGCCTTCTCCTCGCGACCGATGACTCCCACCAGGCCGTTGCGGAACTGCACCCGCGCTCCTCGCAGGTTGAGGGGATGCACGCCACCCATGTTGGTGAAGCGCACAAACCCCTTCTCGTCCACGTGAGTCACCATCACGCCGATCTCGTCCATGTGCGCGGCCAGCATCACGCGTACCCCCCCATTTCGGGTGGGCTTCTTGATGGTGATCAGATTGCCCAATGCGTCCACACGCCACTCATCTACAACGCCGGCCACTTCAGCGCGAACGATTTCGCGCACCTGATCTTCGTAGCCGGATGGCCCCCACGCTTCCACCAGCCGTTTGATTAAATTCTTCATCCAGATTGCTCCTTATCTGAGCGCTTGTCAAGCGTGTCAAAGTCATCAGGCCCACCCGCGAAGGGTAGATTTCTCCAAGGAAACTCATTCCTGTTCGCAAAGGGGAGGTACGGAGGGACCTCTTTTTTCGCCTTTTACCTGCCCTTTCTCCGCTTGATCCGAGGAACCTAGACCGGGCGGGGTGGGTAAAAAGCTGAAAAGAAGACTTTCTGGAGGGAGAATCCCCTCCAGGCCTCCCCCAGACCATTGTGAAGGCGCTGGCATAACCTTGGCGAGAAAACCCCACCCTTGAGGGGTCAGGCGGGAGGGTCTGACGTGATAACAGACAAACGTCCTGTGCGCCCAAGGCCATCAGCGCGCCAGCACGGCGGGAGAGATACGGCGCAACGCCGCCGTCACCAGCCGCACCGTCCAGTCAAGGTCCCGCTTGTCCAACACGGAAGCCGCGCTGTGAATGTATCGGCAGGGCACAGCCGCTACCGCGCTGGGTATCCCCTCGCGTGCCAGGTGAATGCGCCCGGCGTCGGTGCCGCCCACACCGGGTTGTTTGACCTGGTAGGGGATCCTTTCCGCCTCTGCCGTCTCCATCAGGAAGCGCAGCAGTCGCGGGTCAACGATCACCGAGCGATCCATGACCGTGAGCGCTGGCCCCTTGCCCAACTCCGTCGTGGGACTCTCGTCCTTCTCCTTGGGCAAATCATCGGCGACGGTGCCCTCCAGCGCGATGGCGATGTCCGGGTTGACGTCGTAGGCGGCCACGCGCGCGCCGCGCAGCCCGATCTCCTCCTGGACGGCAAACACAGCGTGCAGCTCGACCGGGTAGGGGCCAGCGGCGAAGGCCGTTGCCAACACGGCGCACCCGGCGCGGTCGTCAAACGCCTTTCCCTTGACACGTGGCCCCAGGTCAGCGAAGGAGGTGTCGAACACAGCGCGGTCACCGCGCTTGACCAGGCGCTCCGCCTCTTCCTGGCTCGACGTCCCAATGTCAATGAAGAGGTCATCTTCACCCAACACCTTCTTCCCCTCGGTATCATCGAGCAGATGAATGGGCTTCACACCGATGACACCGGGGATCGCGTCCCTGCCGATCCGTACCACCTTGGAGGGCAAGATGCGGTTGTCAATGCCCCCCACCTTGCGGAAGCGCAATCGCCCTTCCTTCTCGATGCGGATAATCATAAAGCCGATTTCGTCCATATGCGCTTCCACCATCACCCGCATGGGTTGGTCTACGGTGGCCCTGCGCACAGCAATCAGGTTGCCCAACGCGTCGACCCGCAGTTCATCCGCGTACGGCTTCACAGCCTCTTTCAAGATCGCGCGCACAGCCCCCTCGTCTCCAGAGACGCCCGGAGCTTCCGACAAGTGCTTCAGCAGTTCAACCGTATCCATACCTTTCACTCCGCTCTGACCTGCCTCTGCTCAGCTTGTGCCTTTGCGGTCAAACTGAGCATGGGCAGGTTAAGGCTGAAAGAAGGATTTCTGTGGAGGGGGTTCCCTCCATGCCTCCCCACAACAGTGCGAGACGGAGGCTTAGTCCAGCTTCAATGTGTTGACGAAGGCGTCGTCCAGCCCGGCGATGAAGTGCGCCAGGAGCCGGCCCGTCCGCTCCACATCTTTGAGCGAGAGAGTTTCCACAGAGGTGTGCATACTGCGCAGCGGAATGGAGATCAGCCCGGTGGGCACCCCGGCCTGGGTCACCTGCATAGCCCAGGCGTCCGTGCCGGTGTTGGCCGGCGCCGGCTCCACCTGGTAAGGGATCTCGTGAGCTTTGGCTGTGGCCTCCAGCCGCTCAAAGACGGCGGGGTGGATATTAGGGCCAAAGGCGATGGCTGGCCCCTTGCCGATCTCCATTGTCTCAGCATCGCTGACACCCGGCTGATTGCCGAAAGTCACATCCAGGGCGATACCTACGGTGGGCATGATGGCGAAGGTGCTGGTCATGGCTCCTTTCAGTCCTGTCTCCTCTTGAACCGTCGCTACGCCAAAGGCATCCCAGGCATGACGCATTCCCCGCAGTGTGTCCAGACAGACCAGCATGGCTACCACGCTGGCCCGATCGTCGAACGCCTTGCCCGCCACCAGCCCATTGCGCAGCTCCACGAGGGAGCGGCGCAGGGTGATCAGGTCACCCGTACGCACCAGAGCCGTCACATCGTCGGCAGGCAGTCCTACATCAATCAATAAATGCTCCTGCAATATTACTTTTTCGCGCTCATCGGAAGATGAGAGGTGCGGCGGCCGGCTGCCGATGATGCCGGGGAGCGGCCGGCGGCCATGCACCGTCACCTCCTGTCCCAACAGAACCCGATCATCGAATCCGCCTATCCCGGTAAAACGAATGAATCCCTTCTCCACCTGAGTGACCATGAGGCCGATCTCGTCCATGTGCGCAGCCAGCATCACGCTGGGACCGCGGCCCTGAGCCGTGTATCCCCGGCGCAGGGCGATCACGTTGCCCATCGCGTCGGTACGCACCTCGTCAGCCAGAGAACGCATACGCTCGCTCACTAACGAACGGACCTCGTCCTCGTAACCGGAGACGCCACTGGCCTCCGATACCTGTCTCAACACCTCCTTGACGTCCACGCTTGACGCCTCCTCAGTTTGATGCGTGGTTCGTGATCCGTGATGGAAGTCAGCAAGGATCCGCTCACGCATCGTGGTTTATGTTTCACAGATAGGCGCTGGACGGCGCACCCTTGATGATGCACCGTCCAGCGAATCGGACACAGTATACCCAGAGAGGGCGATTTGGTCAATCGTTATCGAAACATAAGAGACCGGGCACGTCCCGGTCTCTTATGTTTACGATGTTGCTGGCGATTCAACTTTTACCGCACCGCGCGCTGAAAGGTCAGGTAGAAGCTGGTGTGGATCTTCCAGGCGCGCCGTTCGATGTCGCCTAACCCCATGCCGGTGACAGTATCGCTGGGCAACCCCTCGACGGAGAGATCGTACGAGTTGCCGGCCGCGTACATCTGGAAGTTGTAAGAGTACTCGGTTAAAGGCTTGTCCTCCGTAACACCCGTGACAGCCCCATCACGCCATGCCACCTTGATGGGCTGGCCGATGATGCGCTGGCCTGTCTCGTCCAGGACGTTGACAAAGATGTGATGTCGCCCTTCTGACTCCTGTTCGTTGGCCCAACGCGCCTCGACTAACCGCCAATAAGGCTGACCGGGTGCTACGTTAGCTGCCTGCAACCCGACCCCTAATTGGTTCAACCGGCCGTCCCAGGCAATAGCCGCTGCGACGGCTCGCGGCTCAGGTGTCGGCGTTGGCTGTGGCCGGGTCGGCCGCGGTGTTGGCGTCGGCGGAATCGGTGTATCGGTAGGGATCAGCGTCGGCGTGGCCGTTGGCGTATCTGTGGGCGTCGGGCTGGGCGTCGGCGTATCCGTAGGCACGGGGGTATCCGTCGGCAACGGCGTGTAGGTCGCCGTTGGCCCTGTCGGCTCCGTTAAGAATACAGCCATCGCCATCGCCTGAGGTCCCTGGGGACTTTCTTTGACCATATTTGGTGTCAGATTAATGGCCTCACCCAGATTGCCCAGGGGCACATTGGCGTAGCTGACCGAGTTGAGCAAGGCGGACGGCGCGGCGATGCCCAACAGCCAGGCCAGGAGGATCAGCGCCACTGCCAGCCGCACTTTAGCGCCCAGGCTCAGCGAGTGGAACCACGCAGCCAATTGGTCAATGCCCAGGGATATGCCGCCTCGTTCGCGCGGACGGGCACGGGCGGGAGGCGGGTGCTCAATGGCCCGTGGCGCTGGTGCCGGACGAACGGGCGCGGGCGGGGGTGTGACCAAAGTCGGGCGCGTCGCCGTCGCCGCGATACTCTCCACTTGCAATGACTTGAGGGTTTGAGTTGCTGTCTGTTGCAAGCGCATCTCCAGGTTTTGACTCAGATTGAGTGCTAACTGGGGATAGCGCATGACCAGCGTCTTGAAATCGTTCGGAAGCAAGAGCCAGGCATCTATGTCCGTCAAGGCTTGCGCGGTCATGGCACGACGTTCGCCGGTGAGGACAGCCTGCTCTCCGAAAAAGTCGCCCGCGCTGAGGATAGTGACAGGCACTTCCACACCATCCTCTTCCACCAGAAGGGAGACGCGGCCGGACTCGATCAAATAGAGAAAATCGGGGGCATCACCCTGGTGATAGATCACCTCCTCCGCGCGATAACGCATGGGGTGAAGGTATTCGGCGATCTCGCGTAACGCATCACCTGACAGTCCCTGCAAGAGGCTGATGTGGCGGAGATGACGCTCGATGTGCGCCCCCCCTGCCTCCGCTAATCGTTCGGAAAGGCCACGGCCGACAGTGCTGGCAATGGCCGGATGGCTCATCACCAGGCTCTCAAATTCGTTGCGGTAGAGCACCCACAGGTTGGTATCGCGTGTGGCAATGGCGGTAGCGGAGCGGGGCCGCCCGGTGATGAGGGCCATCTCGCCGAAGAATCCACCGGGTCCTATGCGGGCCAATACCTCCCGGCGCCGTCCAGCCTCCTGAAACAACTCGACCTCGCCTGCGTCCACCAGGTACATGGCCTCGGCCCGGGCACCTTCGGCGAAGATTGTATCGCCGGCTGGCACGTGAAGGAGCAGCAAACGGCTGGCGATGGTTGCCAGCACCTCTTCGGGCAGCCCTTCGAATAATGGCATGTGGGCCAGCACCACGGCCGCAGCCGTCTGATCTTCTGCACTGAGGGGGGCTCGCAATCCTTGACTGAGTATCCTGGCCAGCCCTGGCCGCCGGCGGATCAACGTTTGGAATTCATCACGCGTCAGCGTCCACAGGAGCACATCCGTAGCCGCCTGAGCACTCTGGAAATGAGGCTTGCCGGTAAGTAACGCCATCTCGCCGAAGAGCTGCCCCTCGGTGAGGGTTTGTGGTTCATCCATCTGCCTATCGGGCAGCAACGTCACCTGTCCTGATTCGATGATGAACAGAGCTTCCGGCTGATCCCCAGCCTGGAATAGCATCTGGCCGCGGGCCGCCTCCATCGGATTCAGGAGATGGGCGATAGCCGCCAAGTCATCGGCACTGGCCTCCCCCAGGCCGGGGACCTGGTGTAATCGGGCGACCAAGTAGGCTTCCGTCTGCACCACGTGAGTACCGAACGCGCGGCTCAGGGTAATACCCAGGGTCGGGTGTCGCGTGATCAGGTCCGTCAAATCATCACTGCTTAATGCCCACAGTTCTGCCGGTGTGGCGGCGATCGCGCCGCTAGAGCGCGATTGGCCGCGGAATAGATCAGCTTCTCCTACCACACTTCCTGGCCCCAGGCTGGCCAGCACATCCCCCCGAGCGGAGGTCAGGCGCACCCAACCCGAGTGGACGATATAGAGAGCCGTCGCTTCATCTCCGATCTCGAAGAGACGCTCACCTTGCGCCAGCTCCTGGGGCTGCAGCCGCTCGGCGATCCGCTCCTGGTCCACTTCTGAGAGGAAGGAGAAGAGCGGTGTTTCTTTGAGTATTTGGGCATCCACGTTAGGAGCAACCTCCGTCGTCCGGTTCCGTTATGCTGCCGCGTTACCATCTAAGATAACCAACAGATGAGCAGATGTCAACAGCGTTCGCCTGCCGATTGGCATACCGTTGCCTGAAACTTCTCTCAAATCCGAGTTCAAACCCGAAGGGTCTCCAAAGACCCTTCGGGTTTGAGATCGAAACTACCACGTGCGCTGGAAGATGACCTCCCACGAATAGTGGAAGCGGCATA
>DAOUAJ010000279.1:0-1756 GCA_034433615.1 Anaerolineae bacterium
GGGCTTGCCCGTCGTCCCGCTGGAGGCGTGCACGCGCACGATGCACTCCAGCGGCACTGCTGCCAGGCCGAGGGGATAATTGTCTCGAAAGTCCCGCTTGGTGGTGAAGGGTAGCCTGGGCAGGTCGTCTAGCGAGCGAACCGCCTGGGGCGTCAGGCCTTTTTCTCTAAAAGCATAACGGTAGAACGGCACTTTCTCATACACATTGGCCACCTGGGCTTGCAAACGTTGCAATTGCAATGCTTGCAAATCAGCCCTGGCCATGGTTTCATGTTCTTTGTCCCAGATCATGCTTGCCTCCTGATACTTTGCCAATGTTGGATTTCGCCCACCTTCCAAGTCATTGTCAAAAAGACACGCCAGCGGCCATCGGCATCCTCCCCAGATAGGCCCTCTGGATCCGATCCGAGCTCAGCAATTCCCTGGCCGTCCCCTCCGCCACGATGCGGCCCGTCTCCAGGATATACCCTCTGTCGGCCACTTTCAAGGCGGCGTAGGCATCCTGCTCCACCAGCAGGATGGTCAGCCCCATCTCCCGCAGGCGGCCGAGCAAGCCCAGCAACTGGGTGACCAGCGTCGGTGCCAGCCCCATGGACGGCTCATCCAGGAGCAGCAGGCGAGGTGACGACATCAGCGCCCGGCCGATGGCTAACATCTGCTGCTCTCCACCGCTCAGGCTGCCCCCCGGCTGTTTCTGGCGCTCCTCCAGGATCGGGAATAAGGTGAAAACTTCATCAAGACGACGACGCACCTCCTCCTTTTTGAGGACACGCCGCACATCCCCCAGCAGGTCTCGCCACCGGCCCACATGGTGCACGTACGTGCCTAACAGGAGGTTGTCAAGGACATTGAGGGTGCTGAAGATCTGTCGCCCCTCGGGCACCAGGCTGATGCCCAGGCGCGCGACACGATCAGGTGCCATTCCGTTCAGCGCCTGCTCTCCGCACACGATGCGCCCCGCCCTGGCGGGGAGCATCCCCGCGATGGCGTACAACAGGGTAGACTTCCCCGCGCCGTTCGATCCTACCAAGGAGACGATCTCACCCTCCTGAACGGTGAGGGTGATCTCCCGCAGGGCCTGCACGTTGCCCCGATACACGCTCAGGCCTTCCACCCGCAACATCAGGCTGCCTCCTGGCCCAGGTAAGCCGCCAGGACCTTGCGATCTTTGCGCACCTGTTCAGCCGTGCCTTCAGCGATCTTCCGTCCATGATCCAGCACCACGACCCACTCGGCCAGTTGCATCACCAGGGTCATATCGTGCTCCACCAGAAGGATTGTGACTCCCATTTCCTGAATGCGCCGGATCAGATCCGCCAGATCCATCCGTTCGAGGGTGTTAAGTCCGGCCGCCGGCTCGTCCATCAGGAGGAGACGGGGCTCCGTCGCCAGGGCGCGAGCGATGGCCACCAGCCGCTGCTGCCCGAAGGGCAGATTGGCCGCCATATCGTGGGCGCGCATCCCCAGCCCCACCAGGTTCAGGTACTTCATGGCCTCAAGGTAGATGCGCTCTTCCTCGAAGCGCGTCGAGGGCAGACGAAAAGCTGAGGCTATCATGCCGCTGCGGCTGCGGGGGTGACGACCGACCATCACGTTCTCGATCACGGTCATGTTGTCGAAGAGGAGTGCGTTCTGAAAGGTCCGCCCGATCCCTAACCGCACGCGCTCATGAGCCGGCAGGCCATTCAGCACACGGCCGGCGAGGGTTACTATCCCTTGAGTGGGTGGGTAGGTGCCAGCTACGATGTTAAGCAGT
>DAOUAJ010000280.1:0-7222 GCA_034433615.1 Anaerolineae bacterium
GTGGATCATGGCGATGATGGCGCAGAGGCCGAAGCGGAAGGGGTGTGGCACCTTGCGGAAGGCAAAGATGATGAACGCCAAAATCGCTAGAGACGCAAAAACCACGGCGATTGTAGCGGCCTGAGTCACCTCACGACCAATGGTGGGGCCGACCGAACGGAACTGGAGTTCATCAACCGGGCCGAATTGCTCCTCCAATGTTTGCCGCAAGGCGACTTTGGTATCGTTATCAATCGGCTTCAACCGGACGACGACGGTGCGCCCATCCCCCACGGTCTGCACTGTCGTGTCGGCCAGGCCGCGGTCGGTGAAGACCTCCCGCACCACCGACGGCTGCATCGGTTCCCCGAACCGCAACTCCCAAAAGGAACCGCCGGTGAAGTCAATGCTGAGGCGCAGAGGCGTGCCATGGGTGATCGTGGAATAGATCATAGCGATCAGCCCCGGGATGATGATCAAAGCCGAGAAAAGGAAATACCACCCTCGCTTCTCAACGATGTTGAACAAGAAACCCCCTCCCCTTAGATACCCAACAGCCAGTGGTGCCTGCGGATAGACTCGTCAGCTCCACCCAGGGCCGCACGCATGAAAGTACGTGTGGCCACCACTGCCGTGAACATGCTGATGGCAACACCCAGGCCCAGGTTAATAGCAAATCCCTTCACCGTGCTGGCGCCGAAATTGGAGCCAAACCACCCCAGGATGAGACAGGTGATGATGGTGGAAAGATTAGAATCCAGAATAGACGTCCACGCCCGGCTGAACCCCGCCTCCACGGCCAGACGCAACGGCCGCCCCGCCCGCAACTCCTCTTTCATGCGCTCAAAGATCAGGATGTTGGCGTCCACAGCCATGCCCGTCGAGAGCAGGAATCCGGCGATGCCAGGCAAAGTCAACGTGATGGGCACCAGCTTAAAGATGGCCAAGTTGAGGACAGCGTAAGTAAGCAAGGCAAAATCAGCTAACAGCCCCGGCAGCCGGTAGTAAACCAGCATGAAGAGCAAAACCACAGAAACCCCGATGAGTCCCGCCGCAATGCTCTTCTGGATAGAATCCTGCCCCAGCGTAGGACCAATGGTGCGTATGTCCACGACCTTAAGTGGCACCGGCAACGCGCCATAACGCATCTGAATGGCCAGGTTACGTGCCTCGGCCAGTTCAAACCCTTGTTGTCCGCCCTCAATGACACCCTTCGTACCAATCCTGGCTCTGATCTCCGGGCAGGAGATGACCACCTTGTCCATGGTAATGCACAAAAATCGGCCAATGTTGACGGCCGTGTATTCCTCAAACTTCGCTCCACCCTCGTTGGTCAGCTCGAAGGCGATGTACGGCCGGCCCAGGTTGTCCAGCTCGACGCGCGCATCTTTCAGGTCAGCGCCTGTCATCACAGTGTGGAATGTTCGGTCGGAAATGGTCGGCAGGGACTCTGTGGCTGTGACCGCTTCCGTGGGAGTGACTGCTCCCGTAGCGGTGATGGCCCCTGTGGTCGTGACCTCTCCTGTCGCCGTAACGGTCTCCGTGGCAGTGACCGCCTCTGTCGTTGTGACCGCTTCCGTGGCCGTGATCTCACTCGTTGTGGTGATCTCACCTGTCGTAGCGGAGACCCCGGCACCACCAGCAAAGTCGGTCTGAATTCGGGTATTGCGCGGCACCGGCGCAGCGCCGGCCTCCACGAATTCCAACAGCCCAGTCCCCTTCAAAGTGGCAATAGCCTGATCCGGCTTCTCGATGCCCGGCAATTCCACGATGATGCGACGATCGCCCTGCGCCTGCACCAACGGCTCCGTAACGCCCAGGCCGTTCACGCGCTGCTCTACGATGACGCGAACGGCATCCATAGAGTCTTTAGGAACGCTCTGCGCGGATGGCACATCCGCTTCCAGCAGAACCTGGAGCCCACCCTGTAAGTCCAACCCTAACCTCAGTTCCAGGCTGCGGAGATCACTCGGCTGCCAGAAGAGCGCTGTCTTGAGCCATTCGGGATGGTCAATAGGAAGGGCAACGTACAAGGCTAGCAAGGCCAGGAGAACAATAGCAACGAATGAAACCAGGTTGCGATCTCGCATGCGGTGAATTCCTTTGGCTCTCAGCCTGAGAGGCAAGGTAAGCCCGTCCCACGACGAGGACAGAGCGGGCAAACAGGGCGATTATATCAGCGGCATCCACTCCTGTCAAACCTATAGCCATTAGCCTTCTGAGAGGGGCTTGTAGCCTTCGCCTCTCAGAAGGCCATAGGATCGCTCATGTCCAGCAGCCTGTCAGGAACTGGGCTTCCACACCCTCTGGCTCTACACCGAGGGCGCGCAGTTGGGCAGCCAGGCGATCTGTTCCTTAATACTGTCCTTGCTCCGCTTCATACCTTCTACAAACAGTCTACTACAAACCCAATCTGGACGCAAGCCTTCGTTTTCTCTGGAAGTCTACAGAATTTTCCCACAGTTGCCTGGTGAGTGAGAATCCAACGACCTGAGGACTTTGGCCTAGTGTCAGACGTGATCCTTGGCCAGTTCGGCGACAGGCAACGAAAACGAGATCCGGGTCCCATACCTTGCTTCTGCTGGCTGGTCAAACACCGGGCTTTCGGCCCAGACCTGGCCACCGTGGGCCTCCACCAATTGCTTGACGATGGCTAACCCAAGCCCTGATCCACCGCTGGCCCGGGCGCGCGATTTGTCAGCCCGATAAAACCGGTCAAAAATATGGGGCAGGTCCTCGGGGGCAATGCCAGGGCCGGTGTCGGTTACTGTCACGACCAGCGACGGCTGACCACTGACCACCACCGATCGGGGGGCAGGCAACAGCCCGTCAGGGACCACGAACCCACGGACGGTCACCGTGCCGCCGGCGGGTGTGTAGCGCAGCGCGTTGCTCACCAGGTTGCTGATGATCTGGTGGACACGATCGGCGTCAACGAACACGAGGGGTAATGAGGGCGGCAGGTCTGCTTCCAGAGTGATACCCTTATCTTGGGCTGGCGGGTGCATCAGGTCAACGACTTTGCGGATCAGTTCGGCCAGGTCTGTCTCAGTCCGCTCCAGCTTGAGCTGTCCGGCTTCGGCCAGAGAAAGCAGCCGCAGATCGGCCACCAGACGGCTGAGAAGCAGGGTCTCCTCGTGGACCGAGGCCACCTGCTCGGCGTCCAGAGGCAGAACCCCGTCCAGCATCGCCTCCAGGTTGCCCTGGATCACGCTGAGCGGGGTGCGCAACTCGTGGGCGATGTCGGCTACCATGTGCCGACGCTGTTCCTCAGCTTGCGCCAGGCTCTCGGCCATCGTATTGAAGGCTTGAGCCAGCTCGCCCAATTCGTCCTGAGTGCGTACCGGCACACGATGGCTCAGGTCACCTGCCGCAACGGCCCGGGCGGCCACCGTCAACTGGCGGATGGGGGCCGTGAGCTGGAAAAAGAGAAACGAGCCCAAAGCCAGGGCGATGACGCCCGCCACCAATCCGGCCAGCAGGATAGAGCGATTGAGAGAATCGAGAAACTGGCCTGCCGGGGTGGTGGAGCCCCCAGCATCTATCGAGGCGACAATAAGGGTTCCTGCCTGTTGACCATTTACGATGATCGGCACCCCTTCGGACATCTGTTGGGCAGATAGTGGCTTCCCGATCAGCTCTCCGATCGTGTCACTCACCACGCGGCCCTGGGCGTCAACCAGGATGAGGCGTTGGCCCATCATCGTCCACATATCCCAGTCCCCATCCCTCGCCTTCTCCCAACTCCAACGTCCGCCTGTCATGCCCCGACTCATCATGTCGCTCATCATGCCGGGCCCCATCATCCCGCCAGGTTGCCCCGTCATTCCGGGCATCATCATGCCCATAGGGGCTTGAATGACCGTCATCACATCGTCCCAGCTTCCAGTGCGGGCATAATAATCGGCCAGAAGGGGAGCCAGCCGCTGAGCCCAGAGCTGGCTGCTGCGGGTGGTGTACAGGCGAAATTCGCCAACCGCCGCCCGGTTGGAGAGGAAGGAGACAACGAGAGCGACGGCCAGGATCACCAGGGCAAAAGCCCCCAGCAGCCTGAAGAAGAGGCTACCTCGCATCGGGCACCTCCTCAAGCCTGTAGCCCACTCCGTACACCGTCACGATGTAACGGGGCCGCTTCGGGTCAGGCTCGATTTTGGCCCGCAGATTCTTGATGTGGGCATCCACCGTCCGCTCGTAGCCTTCGTAGGCATCGCCTTGAACGTACGTGAGCAGTTGCAGACGGGTGAAAGCTCGACCTGGATAGCGAGCCATAGTGGCCAGCAGATCGAATTCCGTTGGGGTCAACTCCACCAGCCGGCCGGCTACCTCGACCGTATGTCGAGCCAGATCAATGAGAAGGTCGCCGACGCGAATCACCTCGGGAGGCGATACCTCTCCTTCGACGCGACGCAGGACGGCACGCACCCGGGCCACCACCTCACGAGGGCTGAACGGCTTGACCACATAGTCATCGGCACCCAGCTCCAGGCCAATGAGCCGATCTGCCTCCTCGGCCCGGGCCGTCAGCATGATGATGGGCACGCTCGACTCACGACGCATAGCCCGGCACACGTCCAGCCCGTCCATGCCAGGCAGCATCAAGTCCAGGATCACCAGGTCTGGCTTCTCATGACGGAAGGCGATCAGCGCCATCTGTCCGTCACCGGCAGTGACCACCCTAAAGCCAGCCTGCTCCAGGTAAGCCGTGACCACCTTGCGGATCTTCGGTTCGTCATCAACAACCAGGACCTTCTTCATCCCAGAACCCACTCTGTCGTGGCCAGTCTCCCGACCATGCTACGGTTGTCAACCCAATTCCCGACCACAGTATATCACAAAAATGGGCCGATGGCTGATGGCTCGTTACGCAGCACTGTCGGCCATCAACCATCGGCTATCAGCTACCAGCTACTGGCGATCAGCTATCAGCTATCGGCTACTCTTCCAACTCCCGCATGCCGATGAAATCGCCGTGCCAGGTGTGATACCAGACCTGACCTGTATAACCGTTGACGCTCAGCATACCGACCACCGTATCGTTCTGAAGGACGTGGATGGTATAGTAGCCATAGAAGGCATCGGCCTCAGGGGCCACTGTCGCTCCTGGCAGATTGGCATCCAGCCATTGTTGGGCGTTAGTCCGGGCCTGCTCCGGTGTCACCGTCATTGGGCCGTTCGGCCGGCCCCACCAGCCGCCCATCATACCCCCCATCATGCCGCCCATGTGCCCATATTTCGTGTTCCACATCATGTTGGGGCCAGGTTCCGGGTGAACCGTCCCTGTATAGCGGTCAATGAGAAGCTCGAGGGCGTGAATGCCCGTGCTCTCTTCCTTCACTTCGGCGTAGAAGTGGTTGCTGAACTCCATCACCTCGGTCAGGGTCAGATCTGGGTTGCCGTAGGCGGTCAGGAACTGCTGCGCCTTTTCGATGGCCTGGTCCAGCGAGATCGGCGTTCCTGTGCCAGGTCTACCCCAGCCGCCCATGACGGGGCAGGCACCGGGTCCGTATCCGTAAGGCATGGTGCCGGTGATGCCTGTCGTGGGGGTGATGCCGTACCTCCAGCCTCCCATCATGCCGTGGCCCATCATCCCACCGGGACCCCAGCCGCCCATCATCCCACCAGGACCCCACCCTCCTGTCGTACCGCCAAAGCCACCCCATGGGGTCATCCCCTGAGCCAGGGCGGTACCGGCCAGCAGGGCCGCCAAAAACACTGTCACGATACCGGTGGCCACCACCATCTTAACGCGTCTACTCATTTGAAACCTCCTAACTTGTCAGCTTGTGGCCCATATGGGCTAAATGTTTATCAGTCCTCACGAACCCTCAGCAGGATTATCGCGGGGGTGTGTGAAGAAGTTGTGAAGGCGTTATAGGGAGGTTATGAAGACTCTGAGGATGAGGTTGGTAGTTACGGGGATTGGTGGTATCATACTGCTGAGTTCAATCCAGGGGGACGGCAGGGATGACAAGGGCAAATATGACCGCCGGCAGTGATCTGGCCTATCTGCGGAAGGAGTCCTTCCACACAATCCTCGCCCTTGCTGCGGGGGCCTTATACCTGTGGGGCGGGGTGCTCTTCGCGAAACACATTCCGTTCGGCGCCTTCTGGCTGGGTCCGATTCTGGCAACCATGGGCCTGGTCGCAGGGTTCATGCTCCACGAGGACAGGCTATCCCTGGCAGCAACGATCGTCATTGCGAGCGTAGCCCTGGCCGAGCTACACGCGATTTGGCTGACCGGCGTCGAGATCGCCCCCTACATGCTGGCCATCGTCGTCAGCCTGACCGGCCTGCTGTTCAACCTGCGAACTGTGATCGGGGTGACCCTGGCCTGTGGCAGCCTGGTAATCGCCATCGGCTCCCTGCGCTTTGGCTACTCCCCCTTCTCAGTTCAATTGCTGAGTCCAGTGTTGGTGATCAGCACGGTCGGCATCCTGTCTGCCGTCTCAGTTCGCAACCTGTACCTGGCACTGTACTGGGCCTGGGATCGGGCCATGGCTGCACAGCACAACCAAGAGGAGCTGCGCGATCGTCAGGAGCAGTTGTCTCGCACCTTGAAAGCATTGGACGAGGCCTGCCGCCGGTTGCAGCACTTGAACTACGAGCTGGCGCAGGCACGAGAGGCCGCCGAGGAGGCCCGGCTCGTCAAGCAGCAATTTGTGACCAACATTAGCCACGAGCTACGCACCCCTCTCAACGTGATCGTGGCCTTCAGCGAGATGATGTATCTATCGCCGGAAAGCTACGGCGGCGTTCCGCTGCCCCCGGAATATCGGGGCGATGTCCGCGAGATTTACCGCAGTGGCCAGCACTTGCTGCGGCTTGTGGACGATGTGCTGGATCTGTCGCAGATCGAGGCCAGGCGGATGCAGATTCACCTGGAGCCGGCCAGCTTACGCGAGGTGATCACCGAGGCGCTTGACATCATCCGTCCCCTGGTGCGGGGCAAGAAGATCGAGCTGCGAGCCGAGCTACCTGTAAACCTGCCCCCGGTGTGGATGGATCGCGCCCGGGTGCGGCAGGTGCTGCTCAACCTGCTGAACAATGCCCGGCGCTTCACTGAGCGCGGCAGCATCACGGTGCACGCCGCCCTGGAGGAAGGGCAAGTGAGGGTGACCGTGGCCGACACGGGGATCGGGATCGCGCCCAAGGATCATGACAGGATTTTTGAGGAGTTCCGCCAGCTCGATGGCTCCATCACCCGACGACAAGATGGCAGCGGGCTGGGGCTGGCCATCAGCA
>DAOUAJ010000281.1:0-13423 GCA_034433615.1 Anaerolineae bacterium
TGGCAGTGCGGTGCTCGCGCGAGCGAGCACGGGGGAGAGTGAGACGAAGATCAATCCAGACCGCCATCTGCATGAGCGCACAGTGCCTGAGTTCCCTGAGGATGACGTAGAGTCTGCACATTGTTGCCCTCCTGTGATGCTAATACAACTGGGCGAGGATCAAGCCAACAAAGACGCCCAGGCCGAAGATGGTGAGAAGTCCTATGAAGGCCAGGAACTTGATGATAGCGTACAGCGGTCCACTGATCATGACAGGATACTGGTTCATGGCTTTTTACCTCCTGATCAAATTCTCAGCATAAATATCGCGCAATCCAGCATGAGCGCACTCTTTTCTTCATCGCGCTGCCCTGACGCGTGGCTCAACAATTCCTCACCAATGTCTCACGGATCTCCCCATAAAAACAACAGCCCGGCATTTGTACTCAAATGCCGGGCATGGCAAGGCTTAAAGAAGGCGGCTCAAGCTGTCATGAGAGGCACGCGTAGCAATCTCAGTCCTTCCATGCGTAACACGTCGGGGAAGAGGGCACGGTAGACATCACAGTACGGCGAACGGGCGTCCCATTTCCCCGTAGCCCAGAATGTGAGCAATGGGCAACCACCCGCACACCAGTAACGCCATGTGCATGCGCGGCAATCCGCGCGCGCATCCACAGACAGGTTGTAGAATCCGTGATCGCCGTCGCGTACTCTGCTCAGCAAGTCGTCTGAAAGCACATCTCCAGTAGTACGCTTGATCTTCATCTGGCACAAAGCCACCCGGCCGCGGGGATCAATCACCACGTAGTTACTGCCTACGCCGCAGACGTGTTCGTGCGGGTGGTCAAACCGTACACGATCAATTAATGCTCTGATCAGGCTGCGCGCTGGCGAGCGTGCCTCAATCTGGGTAAAAACAGTGCGCATGGTAGTAATCAGGCGCTCATCGTCCGGGCGCAGGCTCGCATTATGACGATTAAATCGGTAGAAGTTGAGGTTGAAAGGCAGGTCATAATCCAGGGCAAAATCTACTACGTCGGGAATGCCGTCCACGTTGAGCGCGGTGATCGTGATGGAAAGATGCGGGGTCACGCCAGTGGCCAGGGCTCGCTCTATACTCTGTCGAACCAGGGATGCGGAACCTCGGCCGTTAACCAACGGACGCTGGGCATCATGGCCATCGCCCAGACCGTCCAGTGAGACCATCAGCCGCATACCCGCGTCCCGAATGAAGGTCAACATATCTGGCGTCAGGCTAACGCCATTAGACAGCACCACCTCCTGCAGAGAGAGCCCGGCCGCGGCCGTCAGATCGGTGGCGACCGAATGCAACCGGCGCACCAGTTTGAAATTCAGTGTGGGCTCCCCGCCCGCGTACTTGAGTTTAAGCGCTTTGAAGCCATAGCGAGTGGCGGTGTTAACCAGAGCTCGGGCTGCAGCCAGACCCGTGGCCTCGTCCATGCTCTCGGCCGATTTCTCCAGATAACAGTATCGGCAGCGCAAGTTGCAGGCGTCAGTGATGTGCAGCCATACGGTGAAGGTGTGCGGCTGGGCGCGCGCAGGGACAGAGGGCATGTCTACTGGTCGAAGGAGTTGCAACACGGCCAACTGGCGAGCGATGCTGTCGCCATTGATCGGGCGCGGATGCTCATACGCTTTCAGTACTTCTAACGCTGACCAGTTGAGCACCACGACGCCGGCCTGCCCCGTTGGGTTGAAGAACAGATGATGATCATCCGGCAACGGCGCTGTGTACAAGTTTGGCACAATGTGCCAGAGTGTGGTGGCATCACCGGACAGAGTCGCCGGAAGGCAACCATCATCAGGGCAGGCACAATCAGTTTCAGCCGAATCTCCGGCAGATGCCCAGTAGAGAGCAGGAGAAAAGCCGTCATCGGGGCAGGCGCAGTCTTGCTCCGCCGTCTCGATCGGCCCTGACCACCAGATCTGTGGGATCTCTTGTTTCTGTTGCCTCACCTTTCCTCCTCAACAATGACACCAGGGCCTGATGGGATCCCAGTTAAACCCACGGCCGTCCACTGCATCTGCCATAAGAACGGGCCGTCCGGTGCTGTCATCTGGAAGCCACATTTTTCGAAAAGCCGTAGAGCTCGGAGGTTGTCACGATGCACAGTCAGCGTGATCTGGAGACCATGATGACCCCTGGCCCAGGTTTGTGCCTGGCGTACCATGCGGGTCCCTATGCCGCAGCTCTGGTAGCCTGGCAGCAAGCCGATGCCCAGATCAACCATGTGGTCAGGCTGGCCGCGAGACTTTGGGAACAATCGGCACCACCCCACCGGCTTGCCGGCATCCACAGCCAGCAAGAGCAAGTGACAAGAGCAGGCGGGAGATTCCAAAGCGTGCGTCCACGCCGGTGTCGGCTCGAAGCGAGGCGTGGCCATGTAGGGACTCTTGCTGCACACCAGGTCAATCGCCTGAATCAGGCCTGGTCGGTCAGAGGCCAGGTAAGGACGGATGCCAACGTTCATGGACTGACACCACGTACCAGCTCTTCCGGTGATCCAAAGGCATCTGTCACAAACTGTTCCAGGTGGGTCGGACGTTTCAGATTATACTTTCCAGTGGCCTGCTCCATCCCTTTAATGAAGGCCGGAAACTCGTATTGCACATTGAACCCTTTCAGGGCGTTGTAAATCTGCTCTTGGCCACGCCGCAGGTCCCGAAAGTCGTCAGCAAACAGGTGATCGTAGGCTAAAGCCAGCGTGAAGTGCTCGGCCGCCTCATAGAGGAGGCTCAGTTGCGATCTCTTGTCCTCCGCCTCGTCATATCGGCGCATGGAGATACGGCCCAGCAACAGGTGCGCCTTGCCCAGTTGCGTCCAGAAGAAAGGTTGTGGAAACTCACCCTGGGGCACACCCTGCCCTTCTCGGATCAGATACGAGTGCACTGCTTCTCGCGCCAACACGCGGGCTAGGGTATCCTGGGCTTTGAGGTCGTCCCCTGCATAGTGATACAGCCAGGCCAGGTTGACCTCGGCGTCCACCGCCTTGTGGGGGAGGTCGGTGCCGGCTTCGTCCATGGCGCCGCGGAGCGCCCGCTCGCTTCGGTTCACCAACTCCTCACGAGATAGGTCGCGGCCGTCGGGGTAGTCAGAGTGGTTGCGCACGCGTGCCCACTCGCGGTAATCACACCCTAACTCGATCAGCGCCTCTACCAATCGCAGTCGCTCTGGCACTTCCTGGCTAAAGATAGCCACGGCTTCATCAGCCCGTTCCACGGCTCTGCGGAAAAGCTCGACTTGCCGGGGCACCGTGTATGCCTCTGGCGTCAACGCCATGCGCCGATACACCTCTGCCAAGGCGATACACGCCAGCCCCACGCCGCGTGGCTGCATCAGATCGCGGAAAATGGCCAGCGCCTGTTCGCAGTGCAACCGACCGCGCTCCGGTTGATCGTTGCGCATCTCGATCAGCCCTAACGTGTTCAGACTGAAGGCGATCGGCCCTCGCGGTCCCAGCTTACGGCGTAATTCTAATCCATCCAAACAGAGACGTAGCGCCTCGTTGTAACGTCCTCGTTCTGCCAATGCCCACGAGAGGTTGTTCAATGTGTTGGCGTGTAACGCCTCGGCTGGCTGGCCCAATTGTCGCCAGTTCAAAACCGCTCGCCGGTAAAAGCCTATGCTCTGGTCCAGGAGCCCTCGCACCCGAAGCGCATAGCCCAGATCATTATATATTTCCGCCAGCAACATCCGTTTTCGCCAATCTTCAAACTCGTCCGTTCCTGGCTCAAATCCATCCACCTGATCACGTGCCTGTTCCAATAGCCTTTGAGCCCTTTCCAGGTCCTGGCCCAGGTATACACGAGCGCGCCCCTCCAGCGCGTCTAGCTCCGCCAACGTCAGTATCCCTGCTTGCTGGAATTTGGTGTCGAGTTCATCGCTATGACGAATGCGCTCCGCCAGTATAACTGCGTCCTGACGTTTTCCTCGACGCTCAGCCCGGTCAATCCATCGTAAGGCACACTCGCAAACGATGTGCTCGCGCAACAAGGAGCTGCCGGGCATTACCCAATTATCGAATTCCTTCAGGAACTCCAACAGCTCATCGCGCAGTTCCATTGCCGCCGCATCCTCATTGCTCCAATAAGCCTCCTTCATATACCGGTAATAAGTCTTGAAGCCCTCCGGCGGCTCATATCGCAGACGATAATAGACATCTTCCGCCATCAAGCGAAACAGGCGGACGCTGGCTTCACGTCGCGCGGCCATGCTGGCTTGCTCGATCCCCGCCCGTGCCTGCCTGATTTTCTCTTCGTAATACCCCAAGACCGTAGCAAAGGTCCTGCGTAGCCCCACCTCGTCATGCTGGAGCACGTGCTCCCACAAGAGGTTGTACATCTCATCGTGTAAGAAAAGGCGTTGATCAGCCGGACGTACCTTGACAAAAGTCAACCTGCGCAACGTCTCAAACATCTGGCCCGTTTCTTGCTTGGAGATGCCCAGGAACCGTCCCAACAATTCCTGGTCCATCCCCCGCCGTGCCCAGCCCAACATCTTGATCGCCGGATCCACAGGCAGGCCGCGCTCCTGAAACTCACGAACCAGTCGCCTTTCCAGACGCTCCTGGATCTCCCGGATCTCTGTCGCTGACTTGCCGCGCGTGATCTCTGCCGGCACCTTCAAGTCATCGAGAAGCTGGTCCGCCCGAATGAGATAATCCAGCACCAGTGACAGCAAGATAGGACGACCGCCCACGTAGCGCCACGCCACTTCACGTGTATTAACGTCCACCGATCGGATACGTTGGGCAACTTCAGGATGGCGCTCTTGCGCAGCGGCCTGTGCGACCGCTTCCCAGTAATCCTGTGCGTCTGGTGGTTCAAAGGCTGATAACTCGATCTCCACCAGCCGGTCGCCAACGCTCCTGCGCAGATCCTCTCGCAGCCGAGAGGGTGTTTCTGGCTCAGGGCGACCTGCCAACAGCGTAACGACATTCTGGAGTTTGGGTAGGAACTCACTCAATAGCCAGGGCAACACAGCGATGCCGGTCTCCTTCACGTCCACACCCAGAATTCCTTGCACCTCATCGGGTTCATACAACAGACGCTCTGCCGTATCCAGAGCCAGCACCACCGGCTTGCGCTGCGCCATCGCGTTCAGGTCTTCGACAAGAGCTTGAGCCACCTTATCCCCAAGCTCAGAAAGCTCGCGCAACATGCCTGCCAGGTCGTACTTGCGTTCCTGATAATCCTGTAGCCGGCGGCGGAAGTTGACAAGATATTGGGGTCCGGGCTGCAACACCCGGTCTATGGCCTCCGCCAGGCCCTCTAGTGTGTGGGTCTCCAGATGATAGAAGTCAATCACATCGGAGGCCGCAAACCACTGCTGCCCGTCCCACTCCCCTTCACGACAACGGCGGAGCACCTCCTGGAGCAGCATCGTCTTGCCCATGCCACCTGGAGCCGTGATGAAGAACGCTGGCAAGTTCTCCGGCCGGGCTCCTCGCATCCGCGCGTAGATGTCATCCAGAACGGCGCGGCGGTTGACAAAGCCTACTCGTTCCATGCTGACATAATCGGACAGAGGCTGTGGTTGGCTCATCATGGCCTCCTTAAATCACCGAATCACTGCTTATGCCTGTCATAAAGGATGCCCTGCCTTCAGACAATCCTCGTGATATGTCATCTCCTTACGCCAACGATCCGCTGTGCGTGGGTATTGTCCGCTCCAGCTCCGGTACAGGTCACGGGCGGCCGCGTGTAGATTTTGCCATTTCTCCTGGTTCGTAGCATGCAGAGCGTTCTCCAATGCCCGGCGGAGAGCGCCATCCATCACATAGGCCCTGCGTTCCTCATCCCATGTCACCAGGCGCGTCGGCACCAGCTCACCGCGCAATGATTTACTCAGTTGCGTCTCTGTCGCCCAATGAGCCTCAGCTACGCCATATGCCTGGAAAAGCGCTTGCATCCGGTGTTCATCAAACTCACGTAGTACGCACAAAGCCCAAAAGTAAGGCCGGGGTTGAGCATCAACGGATGACAACAAGTAATCGGCCGTTTTTTGCAGGGCTTGTGCCTGATCGAGCCAGCCGCCTGTGGTGGAATCCAGCTCCTGAGCCAGCAGTACGTTGTTGTAGGGATAGCCTCCACCCAGCCGAACGATTTCGTCAGCCCGATCTACGGCTTGAGATGGGATGTAGCCAGAGGCTCTACGAAGCTGATCCCGGGCATCGCCGGTGGGGAATGGTCCTAAAACGACATCGTGGCCGGAAAGTCGGATCTCTCCACTCCAGGCATAAACCGTCTTGGGCGGCATGCGCATGCCCAGGATCACCAACGCATCTAGGCGTTTGACCAACGGCACCAGGCAGTAGCTCTCCAGCAGATTCACCAGTTCCGCTGGTTGCTCATCTATGCCATCTGCCAGCAGGACCAAAGGCTTACCCGTGTCCGTCAGCTCCTCCTGCAGGCGGTGCGCGAGGTCTTGTGGCTCCGTCTGCACATTTACCCAGGCCGGCTCGGCGCCACGGGCGCGGATCACCCGCTCGATCAGCCATTGCAGCATGGAAACGACAGCCTTGTTCGTGTCTGTCGCTATGCTTTGTGGGAAATAAGTCTTATCCGGGGCTTTATCTACAAGCTCAGGGTCGGCGATCAGGCACAGACGCAACACCAGCATCTGCGAGAACTTCTCCCCCAATGTCTCTTGCAGACGACGCAACAGCCAGGTCTTGCCGGAGCCTACCACGCCGTAGAAACGCACCACCCGCCGGTCAGGAGGAGAACCACGGGCCAATTGTGCCACATAGCTACAAACGAGATCCAGCTCTTTCTCTCGATCAGCAAAAAGGTCTGGCGAATAGGGGATCAACGGGTCACCTGTGCTATCACTCATGGACATTGCCGGCTCTCCTTCCCTCTCAGCAGCCGACAGTAAAAAAGGGCACCCATAATCCCAGAGATCATCGGTGCCCTTTCATTGCGTCAGCCTCCCTCGCTGGTTCGAACTGGACGAAGGCTTGTATCCTACTTCGCGCCGACGTCCTTTTGATACCAGTCAAGAGCTCGGTCGAGGTCTTCTGCTTCAAGACGGCCTTGTATCCCCACCCGAAGGACGTGCTCAGCCAGCAAGCGCTCGGCCACTCGGACGGCCTCCCGTGGAAGCGGTCGCTTCAAATGGTGGACAATCTCGTCTTCTGCGTCTCGTAGCCCTGGTGTGGAGAACGCGTTAAAGCTGGAGAAGGCACCCTGGCTGGCCGCCCGCAACCGTTGCTGCAAAACCTCGACAAGCGAACTGGCATTCCATGATATGATAGCAAAATTAATCTGTGCTGTCAATAGAACAGGCGATCGCCTTTCCAATTCTAATTGATAAGAAAAGGGGAGAAACCCTTTCACAAAGACAGGACGGTTTGTCCACAGTTCCTCATATTCGACAAGTGGGGAAATCAGGGAAATCCCGACAGCGGGGTCCTTGAGAGTCAAAGGGTAGGCATCCACACCGTCAAGAAGGATAAAGATGGCCTCGTAAACGAGCGTATCGAGTAGTAATGTCATGAAGCTCTGCCAGCGTTGATCAGCGCCGAAGCCGGCCTGATCGGTGGACAGTGTCCTGATCAGAGTATCACAGAAGTTTCTGAGGCTGGCAGGGGAGGGAAGGGCGGGCAGCCGGGTAGCCGTAGGATCGAAGAACTCTACCAGCGGTTCAAGATCGCCAGCCTCGGCGAGTTGACTGAGAAGAAAGGCTAAATCGAAGCCCAGGTTGTGCTCCAACACGCCGCGAATCGCACGTCGAATTTCGGTGGGTTGCGTGAGGAAAGCGCGTGGCTGATACGCTAACTCGAGTAGAAGCTCGCCGGCGGCCGCCTGTAATAAGCTGGACAGGAATCGAGGGGATTCAGGAGGGAACCCAATGTCAGCCGGATCGGGCACACGGAAAACGATAGGGAAAATCTTGCGGCCATCCAGGCCAATACGGCAGGCACGTGCTAACCTGACCCGATGGGCACTCTTTCCCGCGCCCGGTTCAGCAAACAAGAGGGTGTGCTGTCGTGTCCACAGCTTTTCAAACGCACCTTGGTCAACGAGGTAGTCTGGCAGATGAGGATCTCGGCCAGCATCCAGCTCCCGAAAAGGATCAAACGCCAGCCCTACTTCAGGCTGGCGTACAAATTGATCAATGAGCTTCTCAACATCCATGTGAGTCCCTTGAGTGCCACAGCGAGTGTTACAGCCGCCAGAGTCCGAACGTCAATTAAACAATCCCATTATAGCGATAAGGCACGACCCATGCAGCTAGCACTTAGGTCACGCTTTCCTCACAGACATCTCACACATTGCTCACGGGACGTTCAAACGGATCCCTTGATTGCGCTCTGTGATGATGAGCATTGGCTCCCCAGGCACTGGCTCAATTGCCTTACGCAGGCGCCACAATGCTGTATCCACTATTCCTCGATAATGCAGTGGTGACAAGGAGCCAGGGCTGGCAGGAAAGAGCGCCTGATACAGATCCTCTCGAGGGACGGCCCGACCTCGTTGTTGGTAAAGATAACACAAAATATTCCATTCGGTGTCACTCAGCCCCCGGATGGTATGCCACCCAACCGTCACCGACCTTTCTGCTTCGTCTAGCAAAATGTGAGGGGGCTGGCGTCGCCGTATGATTTTCCATTCCTTCACGCTTAGTGGCCTTCGCTCAGCTACCGGCCGAGAAAGATAAACTGCAATGAGCGGGTGCACTGTGGCCAACCAGCCGCGCGGCGAATCGCCGCCCACTCGATACAGCCATTGCCAAAGCCCCGGAGCCTCACAGAGGGCGGGTAGAGAAAATTGCTCATAGCCCAGAGCTAACGCCAAACGTCGGTCAATGATGTCTCGAAGCAGCCGGGTAGCCTCCGCCGAAGGCTCCTCAGATGGACCCCCTTCGTCTGTAATCCAGCGGAGCCAATACGAATCCAAACGCGCACGGGATATCGCTTCTGACTCAAAGATGACCTCCTGCAGCTCAATCGGCGCCATGATCTTATAAGTGCAGCCGGCCAGCTCAAACACGGGGAGCGTGGACAGGAAGGCGCGCACCGATCTCTCAACCTCATCTGGGGCGACCGCCCACTGGGCTCCTAACCCATCCGCGATGATCCACACGCCCGCCATGTTCACCCGGCGGAGTGCATGCACCAGTAAGCTCACAATCTGGGTGACAGGCGTGTCTGGGGAAGTGATGCTGGGTGTCTCTTGGGCCAGGACCTCCTTGAGTAACGCCTCGCCCTCTGGGCTAATCTCGGCTGCCAGCAGCATCGCACGCTCCGTTGTTGAGCCCAGGAGGGCGCGCCGGACAAACCAACGAAAGATAGTCTGCACCGAGCCCATGGCCTGACGGTAACGTTGGGGGTCCTCTGCCAGCCAGCGGACCAGCGCCAGCCCTATCGCTTCAATCACTTGCTCGAATTGCGATCGAGCATCCCGCCACGGTGTCAGATCACCTACAGTTGGTGTGGGCTGCCAGAAGGCAACCAGGTATCGCCCTTGCGCTTGATGTGCCAGCGCCATAGCTACCGCCGATTTGCCGGAGCCTACATCACCGATAATGACGGCGGAGCGTCCAGACGCCATGAGTTCGAAGTCTGGCGGCGGCACGAAACAGTCAAGTAACCACGGCTCCTGTTCGGCTTTCAGGCTATCAAAAGCCTCCAGCCCCAATGGCTCTCTTGAAGACACTTATCCTCCGCTCACAGCAGCTTCTACGTCATCTTCGATCACACGAGTACAGCCAGTTTCTGTTAGCCGCGAGAGAAGGCGATTTCCGAGCTGGATCATACATCGTGGATTCCCGGAACTACGTTTGATCAGCAAAGCCTCAGGATCACCCGAACGCGGATCGCAGATTTCAGAGAAAGCAAAGGATCCTGTAGTGCGGAATCGGACATCCAACAAGGCCCGGAGTTGCTCGTCCGACCAAGTCAGGTCGAAATGTTCGATCCATTTCGGAACCTCCCAATAATCTTTGATCTGATCAAGCAACAACACTTTCAGGTAGATTCGCTGTTGAGCCAGCGGCACTGCCAGCTCAATCAGCGAGCGCATGTTATCGGCTGCCATAGGCCAATGAACCTGTTTCGATGACAGTTCCAAATCCACGATCAGGTAAGCGTGCTCCAGAGTAGGCGGAACCGTCTGGCCTAACAATCGAACACGCTCATGCTCTGACCAACGACCATCTCCTGTGATCGTCTGCGCTTCTGCTCGCACACGATCAAGGACAGCATCGCTCTCAACCCCTTCTTTGCGCAGAACAGCCAGGAGTGCTTCCGCTGTGCCGTAATGACACAACAAAAGCATCAGGACAGCCGTACGGTAGGAGGGGAAGACGCCGAAGGGGTACGGGTTCAGGGCCAGGAAACGCGCGTGATAGGCTGCGAAAGCAGATTCGATTACGTCCAGCCAATCGCCACGCGTCATAGGGACGTCCAGCCTGTAACCTGTAACAGGATAGATGGCGAAAGCCTTGTCATCAGACGGCCCCTCACCTGGCCGACGCTGCGCCAGCAGCATTGCCGTCGCAGTCTTGCCGGTCCCTTCAGCACCGAAAGCGATCGCTGGCCGAGGCGAAGCCATCCTCTTTACGAAGTCCAGGGACGCGAAGTCGGGTAGAAGCGGATCCAGCTCTGCTTGCTCCGGGCCAAAGGGATTGAACCGCAATTCGAGTCTACGCTCGCGTTTAAGGTGTTCAGAAAGTTTCCGAAAACCCTCGGTATCTTCAGGGCGCCGTTCTGGCCATAAGCAAGGCCATTGCAGCCGACCCTGGAGCACGTTATCCGTCTGGCTGATCAACCAGGCGGTTTGTTTCCACCCTTTTCCCTCAGCCTGCCGTGTGAGTTTGTCCCTGGCGTTTTTTACCGGTGTCGAATCCCATATCAAGCGGCCATCATCGGGGGTAGCTATCCAGGGATCTAACGTGGGCTTCAGTTGGCTTTGGCAGATCTCATCCGATGTCGCTTGATCGGCCAATCCTTCCAACCAATGACCAAAAAGCTCATACACCGTGTTTTGAACTGTCTGATCGCCTCGCCGATGTGCCTCCAGCAAGGCCTCAGCATCCGGCCTGGCAGCAGACCACGCGCCTCCTTTGCGCAAGCTCGCGTAGCGCCGCAACCAATCAGGAGCAGCCTCCTGCCAGGCGTCCTGTAATCGCTGTCTGGCCTCCTCGATGTCCCAGGGGAAGTCCCGTTGATCGTGTAACGTCTCATACAGTATCAAGGCAGCAAAGGGGTCTTGATCCACTTTCAATTTCAGTTGTGCTAGCGCTTGACTGATGACTGTTTCACGCTCGCGTCGTCTGTGCTCTTCTTCCTGCTGTTGCCTGCGCGCTTCTTCTTCCCGTTGTCTGCGCTCTTCAGCCTGTCGTTGAAGGGTCTGCGTGACGACGGCGCCCACGATGATCGCCAACAGTGCGGCCGCGACCCCGGTGGGGTCTGTTGCTAATGCAAGAAACCTACGCCCCAAAACCATGTATCGGTTCTCTACCCAGATCATTGGTGTAGCCAACGCTAATATTCCCTGGCTAGGGTCATTAAGCGCCCTGGCCGTAATGCTTACCACACCTGAGCTCGTTGCAGAGGCAGGCTCCAGGTAGAACACGACTGGCGTTCCGGGCACCGACGCTGGTGTCACCTGTACTCTATTCAAAGCAGCGAGCCCCTCAGCGTTAACCAGGTTCGCCCAGCCCCTTTTGATCTCCATGTTTAATTCATAGATCCGGGCCGGCGGTATGATGGTTATGGGGGCCGATGGTTGCACACTGGTTGTAGTGATAACTACGGTGGCTGTTAGGGAGGCCTCCAACACCCATATGGCGATTGAAGGCTTCTGCGGGGTGGGCAACCCCGGGTTAATCCGTTCTGGATAGGCTACGATCAAGTGGTCGTTTGAGCCTGGGATCGCGGCGGTTGCCAGGAGTTGCCTGGGCGAGGAGACCTCGCAGGAAAACAGAAGTGTCTGAGTGATCCAGGCAATTGCCACATAGCCTAACGCCAGCCAAAGCACATGTGCGGTGAGCCAACGTCCAAGCCGATATCGGGCCCCAGATTTGCCCGTTTGGGCATCAAGCTGAGTCTCGGTGGGATGTTTCATCGCCGCCTCCCGCCGTGCACTGTTGCGTCAGACCTCATTTTAGCACAACGCATCGCGAGCCTATCAGGGGATCAGCCTCAACACCCGGGCCAGGAATTCCAGGGCATTCTGGTTCAGAAACACAACGGTATTGTACCCTCCGTTCGACCGGTGCTGCCCCCAGGGACTGTCGTTTATTTCCACGCTACAACCCTCCCGCGAGCGGTGATCAGAACCCGCGGGAAGGTTACCGCCTACTGCAGCGGATACCGTCCGTACTCCCGCACCGCCTCGTACAGCGCCAACAGGTTCGCTACTGGCACTCGGGCCTGCACGTTGTGGATCGTATTGAAGACGAACCCCCCGCCCGGCCCGAAGATGCGGATGCGCTCCCGCACCTCGGCCCGCACCTGCTCCGGCGTGCCGAAGGGGAGCGTGCGCTGCGTGTCCACCCCGCCGCCCCAAAAGACGATGCGATCCCCATAACGCTCCTTCAACTGGCGCGGGTCCATCTCCGCCGCGGAGGTTTGTACCGGATTGAGGATGTCGAAGCCAGCTTCGATGAAATCAGGGATCAGCGCCGCTACTGAGCCGCACGAGTGGATGAAAGTCTTCCACGACGTGTGCTGGTGAATCCAGTCATTGAGCTGCTTGTGGAACGGCTGATAGAGCTCTCGATAGGTCTGTGGGGAGATGAACGGCCCGATCTGCATCCCAAAGTCCGTGCCGGTTACGAATACGGCGGTCACGCGGTCACCTACGACCTGGTACAACTTTTCCAGATTGGCCAGGGCGATCTCGCACTGCCGCTCGAAGACGCGATAGACGTAATCCCGCCGCGTCACCGTGCTCATGTACCACTCGGCGACGTCGCGGATGCCCTTGGGATACTTGAGCCAGGGCGCGGGCACCAGCGCGATGTCGCCAAAGCCGGTGCCGCCGAAGTTGGCCAGGATGGCCTTGTCGGTCTCGGTGTATAGCCGCTCGGCCTCGCGCTGGAAATAGGCCAGGTCCTCGTCGGAGATCGGCGTGAATTCTTCCAGGTTGTCCTCGGGGTTTAGCCTGGACTCATCAATCGGCGGCTGGCGGATGATGGTGTCAAAGTAAAAGCCACCCTTGGGCATGCGGCCACTGGGCGGGGCCGAGCGATCCCCCTCCGGGTACATCAGGATGTCGCCGTTAGGCTCTGGCTCGGTGTTGAACCCTTCAGGTACCAGCACGGGCGTGCCGTCAAAAAGGGTCCACGGCTTCCACCCCTCGTTTCTGAACCCAAACAGCGTCTTGGGGGCTGTCAGCGGGACCATGTCTACGCCCAGCGTGTCCATCAGGTCGGGCTTGATTTCCCCCAGCATCTGGTACGGCTCGA
>DAOUAJ010000282.1:0-23659 GCA_034433615.1 Anaerolineae bacterium
CCCAACCCCTGAAAGGAATAGGGAGACGTGCGCGGCTTAAAAGCGCCTCCGCGCAAGACATGGGCACCCGCCTCCTTCACGGCATGAGCCGTCTCCAGCAATTGGGAGCGGTTTTCCACCGAGCAAGGCCCGGCCATCATGACCAGTTGCGGTCCGCCGATGCGCAATCCATTCAAAGCAATGACTGACGATTCCGGCTTGGACTCACGGCTGGCCAGCTTGTACGGTTGCAGCACCGGCATCGTCTTCTCGACGCCAGCCATCACCTCGAATACCTCAGGCGTAACGATCCGTTCCTCACCCACCACTGCGACGACCGTACGCATCTCTCCGTAAATAGGATGCGGGTGTAGCCCCAACTCCTGCACTTTCGCAATGACAGCTCCGATTTCACCGACTGTGGCGTTCTGTTTCATGACGATGATCATTTCACCCTCCCCTGGCATTCAGCCATCCGCTAGATTTGCAAGATCGCTTCCTGCCCACCATTCTCGATCACGGGCAGCTCGGCAGCGGGGTACGATCCTAGCAGTTTGACGAAAGCGGCCCGTGAGAGCAATCCCACCAGCGCCTCTTTGCAGCGCTCTTCTTCCCAGTGCCCCTCAAAATCCAGATAAAAGACGTAGTGCCACGGCCGGTTGCGGCGCGGGCGAGACTCGATCTTGGTCAGATTGATGCCACGGTTGGCGAACTCGCCCAGACAGCCGTGCAGCGCCCCCGGCGTGTGGGCAGTGGCAAACACCAGCGAGGTTTTACTGGGGTCTTGGCGTTCCGATTCTCGCTGAGCGATGAGGAAAAAGCGGGTGTAGTTCCAGGCCAAATCCTGGACGTCGCGGTCCAGTACCTCCAGGCCGTATATTTGGGCAGCCAGCGCGGAGGCGATGGCCCCTACCCCTGGCTCAGGGTTGGCGGCCAATTCCTTGGCACTGCCGGCCGTGTCGTACCAGGGCACAGCCTTGAGGCCGCGTTGGGTCAGATATCGCTCGCACTGAGCCAACGCTTGCGGGTGCGAACGTACCTGGGTCAGTTGGTCTGGCGTGGTGCCAGGGGGTGCCAGTAAGTTGTGCCGTACCTGTAGCATCATTTCCCCCCAGACTTTGAGGTCACGCTCCAATAGCAGGTCGTAGGAACGGTTGATGGACCCGGCCACAGAGTTTTCCACCGGCAGGGCAGCCAGGTCGGCGCGGCCGGATTCGACTGCTGCAAAAAGCTCCTCCAAAGAGCGACAAGGCAGAGTTTCGACTTCCTGTCCCAGTTTCTGGCGAATAGCCTCCTCGGAATAGGCCCCATACTCCCCTTGAAAAGCGACAACCTTCATGCTATCCTCTCCTTAGGCTCTGAAGCGCCGTCCCCCGAATAGGCAGCCAGGTGACCCGTGATCCAAGCCTCCAGCTCGTCCCAGTCTACTGGTGGGATTTGCGAGAGGTCGGGGCGCAGGTTGGCTGCACCTTTGATGTAAACGTGGGTGATCTCCTGGGGCGGCTTCTCTGTGTTCCAATGTACCAGCACACGAATGCAGCGGGGTAACGATCCTGGCACGTTTATCTCGTGCGCGCATATGAGAGCGACGTCCAGCCAGCCCAGTTGGCGGGCGGCCAGGGCGGGGAACTCGGCATTGAGATCGGGGGTGGTGGTGAAAATGGCGCTGGCCACGTCGGCCGGCTCAATTCCGTTCAGGCGGATCATGAGCGCCAGGAGTTGGCGCGTGGCTCGTAGGATCTCCTCACGGGTGTTCGCTTCGGCTGTGGTCGCGCCGCGCACGCCACGACAGGGCATAGTGTCCTCCTTCAACGTGTTGCCTGTTGTGTGTTGTTGGGTGTTCCGTAGTGCGTGGTGCGTGAGCACTGGTTGGACAAACAAAAGAGCGTGGGCTCATCGCTCCACGCTCTCTATGTATTTATCTTACGGTCCTAATCTTCGTTGGCTAAGCCGTTAACTTCTTCCGGGCGTGGGGCGATGGGCCTACCTGGGGGTAGGCATAAAAGTAGGCAAAATAAAACCCGCGCCAGCCGAAGCTGAAGCGCGGGGCCACGCCGAGCACCGCCACATGGGCGGCACCGTCTGCTTTGATATTAGCGTGACTAAGCCTGCTGGTTACCATTGCACCCTCGTCCAAGTCAATAATAGCATGTAACTGAGGATTTGTCAAACGAGAATAATCGGGGGAGAGGTGAGTGTATCACGCTGGGGACATACAGATAGGTGAAATGGGCAATCCCCTCTTCGCTTAGGGTTATGATATAATGTAGCAAGTTCGGGTAGACCGGATTGGGATATACTTCATCCTTCAGGAGAGGGATCACGATGCCTCAGCCAATTGAAGCGGTCCTCATCGGTGCTGGCAATCGTGGCCGCGAGGCCTACGGCGCTTACGCACTCCGCTATCCCCATCAACTCAAGTTTATCGCCGTCGCGGAACCCGTTGTAGAGCGGCGTGAGCGATTCGCCCGTGAGCACCACATCCCACCGGAGCGCCAGTTTGCTTCCTGGGATGACCTTTACGCGCGAGGCCAGTTGGCTCCCGCCCTGGTCAACTGCACCATGGATCGCGACCACGTAGCCTCCACGTTACCAGCACTCAAGCTGGGCTACCATGTGCTGTTGGAGAAACCAATGGCGGTCACACCCCACGATTGCGTCCGCCTGGTGCGCGCAGCCGAACAAGCTGGACGCATCCTCCAGATCTGCCACGTCTTGCGCTATACGACCTTCTTCGCCACTTTGTATGAAGTGGTGCGAGAAGGCCGGCTGGGGGATGTGATGACGGTAGAGCATAAGGAGAATGTGGCTTACTGGCACATGGCGCACTCCTTCGTGCGCGGTAACTGGCGCAACAGCCAGACCTCCAGCCCCATGATCCTGTCTAAGTCCTGCCATGACCTGGACATTCTGACCTGGGTGTTGGGTACCCGTTGTCTGCGCCTCTCTTCTTTCGGCGGACTGACCCTGTTCCGCTCCGACCGCGTGGGGTCAGAGATTCCGGCACGCTGCACGGACGGCTGTCCCATCGAGCAGGAGTGCCCCTTCTACGCCCCGCGCATCTACCTGACCGAATACACAGGTTGGCCCGTCTCCGTGATCTCGCTGGACACCCGCCTGGAGGCCCGGCTGAAGGCTCTCCAGGAAGGACCTTACGGCCGCTGCGTTTATCATTGCGATAACAACGTAGTGGATCATCAGGTGGTCGCAATGGAGTTTGAGAACGATGTGACCGTTACCTTTAATATGCACGGCCACTCGCACCGGGAGGGGCGGACGATGCGTTACGATGGCTCGCGGGCTACGCTGCGCGGCAACGCGGCCGAGAACGAACTTATCATCCACGATCATGTCACCGGACGTGAAGATTTGATCCGACCGGGAGAGGTCGCCGGCGGCCATGGCGGGGGTGACACTGGCCTGATGAACGCGTTTGTGGCTGCTGTGCGCAACCCCGGTCGCGAGGTGCTCAGCTCCGCCCGAGCCTCGTTGCAAAGTCATCTGATGGCATTTGCAGCGGAGGAGGCGCGGCTCACCGGCCGTGTAGTGGACATGAGAGCCTATGCTGAGCGGATCGAATCGGAAGTGAAGGAGCAATCGTGAGCGAGGTGCGTGTTCTCCTCCTGGTAGCGATCACAGTGCCCCCGACGGCGTTGGAGGCATTGGGGCCATTGGTGGCCGAGCGTACCGTGGATACCCCTTGGGGAACCATCGGTCCCATGGCCGAGCGGTCACTGCCGGGTGGCCCCACGTTTCTGGTGCAGCCATATTTCGGGTTGCCCACCCGGTTGGACCCGCGGGCAACCGTGTGGGCTGCACGCCAGTTGGGCCTGCAGCGGGTGATCGGTTGGGATGCAGGGGTCGCCCTCAACCAGCTTCTACGTCGCGGCGATACCATGATCGTGGACGACTATATTGACAACACTCATCGCCAACCAACCACTTTGTTCGAAGAGCAAGGGGTAGGAGGGATCGTGCAGGTTCCGGCCTTTTGCCCACAGATTCGCCAGGCACTGCACGACTTTGTACCGGGGGCTGTGGACGGCGGCGTATATCTGGCGGTAGACGGGCCCCGTCGGGAGACGGTGGCTGAGGCTCGATTGTACCGCGCCTGGGGTGGCGACGTGATTGGGCAGAACTTGATTCCTGAGGCAGTGTTAGCCAAAGAACTGGGATTATGCTACGCCGGGCTGGTAACCGTAGTGGATCGAGCTGCCGATCTGCCCGCCACCCCTGCTGCTGGAGAGGTGCGGGCCGCATTGCGCGTGATCATTAACGCGCTGCCCCAGGCGATACAAGCCCTGACAGACGAGCCCACTTGCAACTGTCAACGAGGGAACGCCGGCACGTCAACACGCCGACCTTTGGTGGAGTTGTGAAGTATGGAAACGCGAGCTGTCGCTTCCGATTACGAACTGTATCAGGCAACCCGGCTGACACTCGAGGCGTTCTGTAAAGAGGCATCGGACGAGGCACTGGCCCGACGGATCATTCGGGTGCGCACTCACCCCGCCTATCGGCCTGAACTCGTGCGCTTACGGGTCGCCGATAGTCGTGTCATCGCCCACCTTCAGATCGTGGACCGAACAATGGGTGGAGGGCTGGCCGAATGGCGTATTGGGGGCATCACCAGCATGTGCACGGCTGCGGAAGCTCGTCAGCAGGATCACGCTACTGCCCTAATGGCTGATGCTCTAGAGGTCATGTGCCGCGAGGGGTTCGACATTTCCGTATTGCGAGGGATTAACCATTTTTATGAGCGTTTCGGCTACGCGGTCGTATGGCCAAGTTGCTGGCTTTCGATCCCTCTGGCGGAGGCGCTCACGTTGAGCAGTGAGCTCAATGTGCGTCCAGCCCTGCTCGCCGATGTACCGGCATTGCTCAGGTTGTACAACGAGGCCTGGGAGTCGCGGCCGGGGGCCCTGGCACGGGACAGAGCGTATTGGCGGTGGCTGTTGGAGGCTAAACATCCCCTGTGGGTGGCTGTTGATCGAGAAGGTGCGGCCCACGGCTACGTGAGCCCGTCAGAGCACTGTCCCGGCGAAGTGGTTGAGCTGGTAGCAGCCGATGCCGGAGCTACCCGTGCCCTGGTACGGCACATCGCAAACATGGCGAGCAACGATGGGGTAAGCACGTTACGTATTGCTGTCGCTCGAGATGATCCGATTGTACGTTGGCTGCGACGGGTGTGCCAGGTCACGCTGAGCGAGGAGACTACGCCTGCTGGTGGGTGGATGGCCCGATTTATCAATCTGCACTCCGCCATGAGCAAGTTGCAAGAAGGGTTAACGGCTCGCCTCTTGCGCTCGGCCTTGCGCGACTGGCGCGGGCGGGTGAACTTTGTGACAGATCTGGGGACCGTAGCCCTGGTCTGCCGTCATAGTCACGTGTCGGTGGTAGCTACAGCGCCCATTGGCAGCTCTAAGCCTGACCAGGCAGCTCAGCCGGTCACGGACTGGATAGGCCCAAGGGACAGGCTCACCTGCCAGATCCCGCAGGATCGGCTGATGCAAATGGTGTGGGGGTTTCGTTCAGCCGATGATGTGGCCGAGGACCCAGGTGTGGTCATCCCTCACATGGTGCGGCCGTTGTTGGACGTTCTGTTCCCGCCAGTCACGGCCTGTATGGCCGGACTGGATTGGTTTTGAAGAAGCGGTCAGCTTTCAGCTTTCAGCACTCAGCTATTAGCCACTAGCCAATCGGCTGACTGCTGACCGCTTGGGGGAGATAGGTGCGCGTGTCCACGCGAAATCATGAGCCGTTGCCTGGAGACGCAGAGAGGGCGGCCTATATGCGTCGCATGTTCTCTGCCATCGCCTGGCGCTACGATCTGATGAATCGTCTGATGACCGGTGGGCAGGACCAGGCGTGGCGGCGGTATGTGGTCAGGCTGGCTCAGTTGCCACCGGGGGGCAGGCTGCTGGACGTGGCTACGGGCACGGGTGACATCGGCTACGAGGCACTGCGTCAGGTGCCCGATGCGCATGTGGTGGGCGTGGATTTCACCCATGAGATGATGATGGTGGGACGGCGCAAGCGGCGATGGGGGAGGATAGAATTTGTAGAGGGAGATGCCGGCCACCTCCCTTTCGCAGACGGGGTCTTCGACGCGGTGACGTCAGGTTTCGGTATGCGTAACATGACAGATGCTGCCGCCGTCTTCGCCGAGCAACGACGGGTGGCGCGGCCCGGCGGCCGTGTGATCTGCCTGGAGATCACGCCACCAACAGGAGGAGTGTGGGGGGCGCTCTACCGGCTCTATTTCTTCCGTCTGGTGCCTTTTGTAGGCGGGCTGATCAGCGGTCAGCCGGAAGCCTACGCCTATCTTCCCCGTTCTACTGAGCGGTTTCCCTCACCGGACGCGCTGAAAGGGGTCATGGAATCGGTCGGATTGCGCCACGTGCGCTACCGGCTGCTGATGTGGGGCACCGTAGCAGTGCATATGGGGATCAAGTGATTTTCGATTCGGGTGTGGGCTTGCCCTTGTTATCCATCGCCTGGGTGAGGATAGAGACCATGAATGGATATGAACGGACGATGGCAGCTATCGCAGGGGAGCGAGGGGCCGAGATCCCGGCTGCGCCCTTGCTCATGACCTTCGCGGCCGCGCATATCGGCGTTCCATACGATCACTACGTCCGAGATGCCCGTTTGCTGGTGGAAGCGCAATGCGCAGCGGCAGAAGATTACGATCTGGACATCGTGACCGTCTGCTCGGACCCCGTGCGCGAGGCACACGCCTGCGGAGTACGCTGCAACTTCCCAGAGGACGGCGTGCCCTCCGCCGCCGAGCCGGCGATTCGCGATCCGGCCGACCTGGCCCGGCTGGAGATCCCTGATCCGCTGCGGGCGGAGCGAATGCGCGATCGTGTGGAGGCCGTGCGGCTGTTCCGAGAGCGAGTAGGAGGGCAACGTGCGATCCTGGGCTGGATCGAATCCCCCTTCCAGGAGGTGACGGTGCTGCATGGCCTCCAGCAAACCATGCTGGACATGGTGGACCGTCCCGACTTTGTGCGGGCCATGCTGGAATTCGCCGTGGAGATGGAAATCCGCTTTGGGCTGGCGCAACTGGCAGCAGGGGCAGACATCATCGGCGCAGGGGACGCCGTGGCCTCGCTCATCTCCCCCTGGCATTATGAGACCTTCAGCCTCCCCTACATGCGACGAGTGTGTCGAGCGCTGCAACAGGCCGGAGCTAGGGTCAAGTACCACGCCTGTGGCAACACAGAACATCTGCTGGCATCGTTCGCCGGCGTCGGCGCGGACATCCATAACACCGAATCCGATCTGGGCCTGGCTCGCAGCCGTATGGGCGATGGGGTTTGCCTGAAAGGGAACGTGGACACGGTCAAGCATTTGCTGGAAGGCACCCCTGAGGAGGTGTACGCGGCCGGCCAGGCGGCGATCCGGGCCGCGGGCGAACATGGGGTGATCCTCTCCGCTGGATGCGAGGTGCCCAGGGCGACACCGCCGGCTCACCTGCACGCGCTGGTGCGGGCAGCCAGGGAGTATCCCATCCATGCCTGACCGGCTGATCATCGGCATCTCTGGCGCTTCGGGCGTGATCTATGGCATCCGCCTGCTGGAGGTGCTGGCCGCGGGTGGGGAGATTGAGACGCACCTGGTGCTCTCGGCCGCGGCCAAGGCCACCATCGCCCAGGAGACCGACTGGAAGGTGTCGGACGTGGAGGCATTAGCTACGGTTGTGTACGACAACCGGGACATCGGCGCGACCATCGCCTCCGGCTCCTTCGCGACGCGCGGGATGATCGTGGCGCCGTGCAGCATCAAGTCACTTTCTGCCATCGCCCATTCTTATGCGGCAGACTTGCTCAGCCGCGCCGCGGATGTGACGCTGAAGGAAGGGAAACCGGTGCTCCTGGTGGTGCGGGAGACCCCGCTGCATCTGGGGCATCTCCGGCTGATGGTGCAGGCAGCCGAGATCGGCTGCATCATCTTCCCGCCGGTCCCGGCGCTCTACGCTCATCCGCAGACCGTGGACGATATTGTGAATGGGACAGTGGGACGCATTCTGGCGCGAATGGGCATTGACAACGAGCTGTACTACCGTTGGCAGGGCATGGTGAGCCATCCCAAAACCCAGGGTTGAAACCGGCCCCTGGGTTTCACTAGGTTAACCCGTAACGGAGAGGGGCATGTCTGATGGTCTTCGCAAGCATATCGCCGATTTTCTCGCTGTCCACACTACGATGACACTGACGACGGCGGGACCGGATGGCGCACCCCAGGCCGCGGCGGTATTCTATGCCCCCGACGACGAGCTTAACCTTTACTTCCTGTCCGAGCCGACCACCCGTCATGCCCGGAACCTGGCCACTGATCCCCGTGTGGCAGCCACCATCCAGGCGGATGGTCAGGACTGGCGGCAGATTCGCGGCTTGCAGATCGAGGGAATGGCCGCCCTGGTCGAGGATGTAGGCGAGATGGCGCACGCGGCCCAGGTCTATGCAGCTCGTTTCGATTTCCTGGCCGGATTGCTGACCGGCACTGGGGAGGGAGCACCAGCTCTGGTGGGGCCGTTGGTCCGTAGCCGGTTCTATGTCCTTCGCCCTCGCTGGCTGCGGCTGATTGACAATCGTGTACACTTTGGGTACAAGGAGGAGCTGTGGTTGGAGCAGAGCTCATCACCTTGTTGCCTCTTTACCCCTGACTGCGCTAGAATGTAGTGATCTTGTGAGGAGCAGTCATGTCCACGGCGTTTAATCTGTCGTCCAGGCGGCGTTATCTCGGCCAGGTCTTCAAGGTAGCCGTCAGCGGGATTTTGCTGGCGGTGTTGTTGCGCGGGGTGGATTGGCGGCACATTCTGGCCGAGTTGCGCAGTGCTCACCCCGGCTGGGTGGCTACTGCCCTGGGTCTCTTCGTCGTGGGTCTGGTGGTGCGGGCGTGGCGGTGGGATGGGCTGCTGGCGGCTCAGGGGATCCACGTGCCATTAGGGGTTCTCATCCGCTGGTATTTTGTGGGCGGATTCTTCAATACCGTTTTGCCCACTGGCTTCGGCGGTGATGTGGTCAAGACTTATGCCCTGGCTCGTTACTCAGAGCGGCCAGGCGCGGCTGCTGGCTCGGTGCTGGTGGACCGCTTTTCTGGCGTTCTGGCGTTGTTGCTGATGGGAGGGACGGCATTGCTGTTGGCCCCCGGCCTGGCGACACCAGCGGTGGCGGGGCTGGTGTGGCTGCTGCTGGCTGGCGCGTTGGCCGCGCTGGCGATCATGGCTCAGGGGGGCATGCGAACCTGGTTGCACGATCACATGCCGCTGTTGGCGCGCACCAAGGCCGGCCGCATTCTGCTGGACGCCATCCCGGCCTATGGGCTGTACCCTTTTCTGCGCGCCCTGGCCGTCTCCTTTCTCTTTAACTCCTTGTTGATCGGCATCAACGTCTGTCTGGCTCGTTCATTGGGGCTCAACCTGCGCCTGGCCTACTTCCTGATCTTCGTGCCGCTCACTTCCCTCTCACTGCTTTTGCCGTCTGTGGGAGGGCTGGGCGTGCGTGAACTGAGCTATGTGACTCTGTTCGGTCAGGCGGGGGTGAGCCCGGCCGCTGCCACCGCGCTCTCTTTGCTCTTCTACGCGGTCACCCTGGCCTCCGGTCTGTTGGGAGGCGTCTTCTACCTGTGGCCGATGCCGGAGGTAGCCTCATCTCCCGTTGTGCCTCTGTCTCGGAGGGATTGACCTTGTCCAATGAACCATTAATGCCTGATCTGTCCATCGTGATCCCGCTCTACAACGAGGTAGAGAGCATCCCAGAACTGTATCGCCAACTGACGCAGGCGCTGGAGGGGATGGGGAGGTCGTATGAGATCATCATCGTGGATGATGGCAGCAAAGACGGCAGTTTCCAGGTGTTGGCCGAATTCCACGCGCGAGACCCCCGCCTCAAAGTGATCCGCTTTCGGCGCAATTACGGGCAGACGGCCGGCTTCGCGGCCGGCTTCCAGCGCGCGCGCGGCCGGTGGGTCGTTACCATGGACGCGGACTTGCAGAACGATCCGGCCGACATCCCCAGGCTAATCGCCAAAGCGGAAGAGGGGTACGACGTGGTGAGCGGCTGGCGGGTACGTCGCCAGGACGATCTGCTCACCCGCAAGTTCCCGTCTCGCATCGCTAACTGGTTAATCGCCCGGGTGACGGGTGTCTATCTCCACGATTACGGCTGTTCGCTCAAGGTCTATCACCGGGATGTGGTGAAGAATATCCGGCTGTACGGGGAGATGCACCGCTTCGTGCCGGCGGTGGCCAGTGGCGTGGGCATCACCGTGGCCGAGGTGCCGGTAAACCATCGGGCGCGAGAGCGGGGGCAGTCCAAGTACGCCGGGCTGCGTAAGACGATCACCCGCACGACCAAGGTGTTTCTGGATCTGTTGACGGTGCGCTTCCTGCTCAGCTATTCCACGCGGCCGATTCACATCTTCGGAGCGATGGGGTTGCTCTCTTCGGGGCTGGGCGTCCTGTTAGGTTTGTACCTGACTTTCGTAAAGCTGGTGTTGGGACAGTCCATTGGCAGTCGGCCACTCTTGCTGTTAGCGGTGCTGCTGGTCATCCTGGGGGTGCAGATGATCAGCATGGGGCTGCTAGGCGAGGTGATGGTGCGCACCTACTTCGAGGCGCAGAACAAGCCGATCTACGTAGTGCGCGAGGAGCTAGAGTGAGGCAAATTTGACCGATCCCGCCACTTCTGCTACAATGTTATTTGCTTTAGGTACAACTGTCGTACCTATCCAATCTTGTAAGGAGGTTGCCATGCTGATCTACGATGCACTCGGTGGTATGCGAAAGCTAACCCGGGTTCGGGTTTTTGCGCGCCGTGAGCACGTCGCGTGGGCCGCATGGGTGGCTGATCCTGGAGGTGGCAGCGCTTGAGGCTTTAGCCTGCTTCCCCTGGAATCCTGTCCGGCCCCGCCGCTCGCTGAGAGGCGGGGTTTTTTACGCCCCGCGAACGGTTACCGTTTCCCCTTCTGGTTGTCCGAGTTACGAGGAATAGAGCATGAAAAACTTCCTGCGATTGATCCGCTTCCTCAAGCCCTATCGGGTCCAGGTGGCCATCGCCGTCTTCCTGGCCGTCGTCGCCATGATCGGCGATCTGGTCACACCTGCCGCCCTCGGCTGGACTGTGGATCGCGGCCTCGGTAGCCGCCGCATGGACCTGGTCCTTCTCTACTCCCTGCTGCTGATCGCCCTGGCCGGGATGCGCTCACTGGCCGGGTTCTTCCAGGGCTATGTGCAAAACCTGGCCGGACAGAGCGTGGTGCGCGACCTCCGCCACCAACTATACGCGCGGTTGCAAGACTTGCCTGTCAGCTTTTACCGTTCCATGCCCACAGGACAGATTATGTCTCGCCTGACCAGCGATGTGGAGGCTGTGCAGGAGTTCATCGCCTGGGGGCTGCTCTTCCTGGCCGGTGGGCTCTTGTCCTTCACGGGCACGCTGGTCATCCTCCTGGTTATCAACTGGAAGCTGTCGCTGGGCGTCATGATCCCCATCGTCCCTCTGGCTGTGACCGTGTTTCTCTTCGACAGGCGTATCGGCCCGGCCTGGGAGGGGGTGCGTGAACAGATGGGCCGGCTGACCACCGTGCTGCAAGAGGCGATCAGCGGCGTGCGGGTGGTCAAAGCGTTCGCTCGCGAGAGCTATGAGACGCAACGCTTCGGCACCCAGAACGAAGCGTATCGAGGCAAAAGCATGTATCGCGCTGGCGTCGAGGCGCGCTCCTTCCCAACGATGGATCTCTTTATGGGTCTGTGCTTCGTGATGCTGGCCTGGCACGGTGGACGACTGGTGATGCGTGGCGAAGTAAGCATGGGCACTTTTTTCGCCTATCAATGGTATCTGTGGGGCGTGATCTGGCCGGTGCGCATGATGGGCTGGCTACTTAGCATCATGCGCCAGGCGCTGGCCGCCACGCCGCGCCTGCTCGAGATCCTGGACGCGCCCATCACCATCGCCGATGTACCCGATGCGGTGGAGCTGCCCCCGGTGCGCGGTGAGGTTCGCTTCGAGAACGTGTGGTTCGCCTTCCCCGACGAGCCAGAGCGTATGGTGCTCAAGGGGCTTGACCTGGTGGTGGAGCCAGGCCAGACCGTCGCGATCCTGGGCGGTACCGGCTCTGGCAAGTCGTCGGTCATTAACCTGATCCCCCGCTTCAACGACGTCGTGCAGGGATCAGTGAGCATAGATGGCTACGACGTGCGCCAGGTGCGACTGGATAGCCTGCGTCGTCAGATCGGGATCGTCCCGCAAGAGACCTTCCTCTTCTCGGCAACAGTGCGGGAGAACATCGCCTTCGGCCGGCCGGACGCCACTCAGGAAGAGATCGAGGCCGTGGCGCGCCTGGCCCAGGCTCATGACTTCATCATGGCGCTGCCCAAGGGGTACGACACCCGTGTGGGCGAGCGAGGCATCGGCCTCTCCGGCGGGCAGAAACAGCGCATCGCCCTGGCGCGGGCATTGTTGATGGACCCGGCTATCCTTATCCTGGACGAGGCGACTTCCAGCGTGGACACGGAGACAGAGTACGAGATCCAGCAGGCATTGGAACAGGTGATGGCGACCCGCACCAGCATAGTGATCGCGCAACGGCTGTCCACGGTGAAGACGGCCGACAAAGTGGTGGTGCTAAAGGATGGCCGTGTGGCCGAGGAGGGCGCCCACGCCGAGCTGCTGGCCCGCGGCGGTGAGTACACTCGCATCTACAACCTGCAGTTCCGTGAGCAGGAGGAGCTGGCCATCAAGGCCAATGGTCATGCCAAAGAAGCGGTATACGCATGAAGGCATAAAACGTAAAGAAGAGCTACCTCCTCAGGCTATCTTAGCTTCTCACGTTTCACGTTTTACGACCATACGCAGCGCATTGCGATAGGAGAAGCCATGCCATTCGAGTCCTTCGAAGAAGAGATGGAAGAGGCGGAGAAGTCCCCTTTTAACACGGCCCACTTCCTGCGCATGATGAGCTACCTGCATCCTCATAAGCGTAAAGCCTGGTGGGTGTTGACCGTGGTCACCATCGGCGCACTCGCCGGGCTGGCCGAGCCGTATCTGTTGCGCGTGGCCGTGGACCAGGGCATCGTCGGGCGCGATCTGCGGGTATTGAACATGGCCGTCCTCGGCATGCTCCTCCTGCGTCTGATCGTGTGGGGGAGTAGCTACCTGCGCGTCTTCCTGACTAATGCCATCGGCCAGGGAGTACTCTACGATCTACGGCAAACACTCTTTACTCACATCCAGAAGCTCTCCCTGCGCTTCTATGATCACCGGCCGGTGGGGCGCATCATGTCGCGTATCACCAGCGATGTGGACACTATTAACAGCATGATCAGCGGTGGGCTGGTCATGGCCGCCAGCGAGAGCATTGCGCTGGTCGGCATCGTCATCATGCTGTTCAGCATCGAGTGGCGGCTGGCGTTGATGACCTTCACCGTCTTCCCGTTCCTGATCCTGCTGGTGGTACGGGTACGACCGCAGATGGAGACGGCCTGGATGAACGTGCGCCGCAGCGTCTCCAACATCAACGCCAACCTCAACGAGTCCATCAACGGCATCCTGGTGACGCAGGCCTTCAGCCGGCAGGCGATCAATGTGCGCACCTTCGACCGCCTGAATAACAACTTGCTGAACCGGGTCATGGAAGGCGTCAAGTGGGAGATGATTATCTGGCCGTCGGTGGATTTCATCGGCGTGGTGGGGAGCGCCCTGGTGGTGTGGTATGGCGCGCTGCTGGTGATGCGCGGGGACGTGACGTTGGGCTTCATCATGGCCTTTGTCAACTACCTGTGGCGCTTCTGGGGGCCGGTGAGCGCCATCAGCCGCACCTACAGCATGTTACTGAGCGCGATGGCCTCAGCCGAGCGCATCTTCGAGTTTCTGGACACGGAGCCGGAAGTGGCGGACAAGCCGAACGCGATCGTCATGCCGCGCATCCGGGGCGACGTGCGTCTGGAGCATGTCTCCTTCCGCTACGAGCCGGAAGACCCGGACGTGCTACAGGATATTAACCTGCACGTTCGTCCCGGTGAAACGATCGCCATCGTCGGCCCCACCGGTGCCGGCAAGAGCACGCTGATTAACCTGATCATGCGCTTCTACGATCCCACCCAGGGCCGGGTGTTGATTGACGGACACGACCTGCAGGACGTGAAGCTGGCGACACTGCGCTCGCAGATGGCCATCGTCTTGCAGGAGTCGTTCACCTTCTCCGGCACTATCGGCGATAACATCCGCTACAGCCGGCTGGACGCCAGCGATGAGGAGGTGCGACGGGCTGCGCAGGCGGTGGGATTGGACAAGTTCGTGCAGACGCTGGAGGAGAAGTACGACTACGAGGTGCAGGAGCGAGGCGGACGGTTGTCGGTGGGGCAACGGCAATTGGTGGCGTTCGCGCGGGCACTGCTGGCCGACCCACGTATCCTGATCCTGGATGAGGCCACGTCCAGCGTGGACACGGAGACGGAGCGCATCATCCAGCAGGCAATGGAGCGGCTGCTAGAAGGGCGGACAGCCTTCATCATTGCTCACCGGCTGTCCACTATTCGCAACGCTGACCGCATCGTGGTACTGGAAGCGGGGCGCATCGTGGAGGAGGGGACGCACGAGGAGCTGCTGGCGCGGCGAGGGCTGTATCATCGGCTGTACATGACGCAGTTCGCCAGCCGACCGCTACTGGATGAGGTGACACCCGCCGAGCCCGTGTTGAACTAAGGAAATAGTGATCACTTTCAGCGCTCAGCCGGGTATGCGACTTCGGGAAACAGAGGGAGCTGTACGGCCGGGGCACGTCCGGCGATGAGGAGAAAAGGGGCAGCCCGCTGCGTGTTGACACCCAGTCGTCCTAACTGGCTCAGATCACGCAGCATACCCTGGCGGCGGGCGGCCAAGATGCGGTCGGCCGCCCGCGGTCCGATGCCAGGGACACGAAGAAGCTGGAAGCGACCGGCCCGGTTCACCTCGATAGGAAAGCGTTCCGGGTGGGTCAGCGCCCACGCTAACTTGGGGTCCCGGTCCAACAGGAGGTTACCTGCCGCGTCGTAAGTTAGCTCGTCCGCGCGAAAGCCGTAGAAACGGAGAAGGAAATCACCCTGATACAGGCGATGTTCGCGGAGCGGCGATGTCGGTGGCGCACTCTCCAACGGCGTGTCCGGGATTGGAGAGAAAGCGCTGAAGTAAGCGCGCGTGAGCGCCCGCGCACGATACAGAGATTGGGTGGTGGAAAGTAACTCTTGATCACTTTCACCGGCCGGGCCGACAACGAACTGGGTCACCGTGCCCGCTCGTGCCACCGCCCGGCCAGCCTGCTGAGCCTCGTGGATCATCGTCGCAGCATGGCACAACGTCTCCATCAACGCGTGGGTGAACTCTTTGTGAGGAGCCAACCGCGCCAGCCGTTGCGGATTGGGCGCTTCCAGGTTCACACTCACCCGGTCGGCCAACGCGATGGCGCGCTCGATGTGGGCTAGCTCTGCGTTGGGCAACAGCTTGAGGTGGATGTAGCCACGAAACGCGTATTTCTGACGCACCAGTTCGACGGTAGCGATCATGCGATCCATCGTGTGGGCCGTGCCTGCAATCCCTGAGCTCAGGAAAAGCCCCTCCACCAGTCCGGCACGCACCATCTGATCGAAGGCATAAGCCAGGTTGTCGGGAGACAGCGACTCACGCCGGAAATCCCGCCCGGCGCGGAATGCGCAGTAGAAGCAGTCTTTCTCACACGCGCTGGTCTGCAGAATTTTGAGGATGGGCATCCGCCGACCGCCCGCATTGACATAAGAAACGCTCTGTTCGGGCATGAAGCCAGCGGGCATGCATAGCCGCGACCCTGGCTCGGAAAACAGCGCGGGTTCGCTGGTCTCCAGACAAGCATCATATTGAGCGGCCTCGCTCAACGACCGTACCCGGTCGTGCAAATCCGTAACCATATGCTCACCTCACCCTTATTATACGAACAGATGTGCTATTTGTCAAAATCCGTCTTTGCTAGCAGCAGCCCCAGATCAACCGCCATTGTGTGGTTGACACTCCCACTCCCCTCAAGTACAATCACCATCGGATAAAGGAACCGTGAAGACGTCGTGCGTATTCGGTGGTGCAGGTTTCATGTCTCATCTTTTGGGAGATCGGATCCGCAATACGTACCACGCAACACAAGGGTTTAAAGGAGCGAGGTATGCCTATTGAAATGCGTGTTGAGCGAGACTCTCTGGGTGAAGTACAGGTGCCGGCCCACGCGTTGTATGGCGCGCAAACCCAGCGCGCGGTGGAGAACTTCCCCATCAGCGGGCTGCGCTTCCCGCGTTCGTTTATCCGAGCGCTGGGGTTAATTAAGGCTGCAGCCGCCCGCGTGAATCGGGACCTGGGACTGCTGGAGGCGGAAAAGGCGCGCTTGATCGAACAGGCTGCTCAGGAGGTGGCGGAGGGCCGTTGGGACGACCAGTTCCCCATTGACATCTTCCAGACCGGCTCCGGCACATCTACGAACATGAACGCCAACGAAGTGATTGCCAATCGTGCACTGCAATTGATGCGCGGTGAGATCGGCTCCAAGGCAATCCACCCGAACGATCACGTGAACATGGGGCAATCGTCCAACGACGTGATCCCCGCGGCCATTCACGTAGCTGCCTATTTGGAAGTGACAGAGGCGCTGCTGCCGGCGTTACGTCACCTGCACCGGGCCCTCTGCAAACGGGCAGCCGAGACTGATGACGTGATCAAGACGGGGCGCACCCACCTGATGGATGCTACTCCCATCCGCATGGGCCAGGAGATCAGCGGCTGGGCGGCCCAGATCGAGAAGGGGATCGCTCGTATTGAAGCTACCCTGCCTCGCCTGGCTGAGCTGGCAATCGGGGGGACCGCGGTGGGAACGGGCATCAACGCCCATCCGGAGTTTGGACGGCGCATGGCGACAGCCTTGTCGGCACGGACTGGGCTTCCCTTCGTCGAGGCGACCAATCACTTTGAGGCGCAGGCTTCTCAAGATACGGCCGTCGAGCTGAGCGGGCAGCTCAAGACCGTCGCCGCCTCGCTTATGAAGATTGCCAACGACCTGCGCTGGATGAACTCCGGGCCGCAAGCGGGGCTGGCCGAGATCGTCCTGCCTGGACTGCAGCCCGGCTCCTCGATTATGCCGGGAAAGATCAACCCGGTCATCCCCGAAGCGGTGATGATGGTGTGCGCCCAGGTGTTCGGCAACGACCTCACCATCACCATCGGCGGTCAGGCGGGCAACTTCGAGCTGAACGTGATGCTGCCGGTGATTGCCTACAACCTGTTGCAGTCTATCACATTGCTGGCCCGGGCCGCAGAGGTGTTGGCAGACAAGGCGATAGCCGGATTCACCGTGAATCGGGAGCACGTCGCCGATCTGATCGAGCGCAACCCCATCATTGTGACCGCCCTGAACCCGGTCATTGGCTATGACAGAGCGGCCCAGGTCGCCAAGCGCGCTTATGCAGAAGGACGGCGGGTCAAGGAGGTGGCGGCTGAGATGACGGACCTCAGCCCAGAGGAACTGGATCGCCTGCTGGACCCGCGGGCCTTGACGGAAGGCGGGATTCAGCGAGAACGATGAGATATTACCTGTTAACCTTAGGGTGCCCGAAGAATGTCGTGGATAGTGAAGCGATGGCGATGCTGCTGAGGCGGCAGGGGTACGAGGCCACGGCTGATCCCCAAGAAGCGCATCTCCTCATCGTCAACACGTGCGGTTTTCTGCAGGCGGCCCAGGAGGAATCCATCGAGGCGTTGCAGGAGCTGGCGCGGCACAAACGGCGCGAGCAGGTCCTGATTGCTGCCGGCTGCCTGGCCCAGCGGACGGGGGAGGAGATCCTCGCCCGGGTGCCTCAGGTGGACGGACTGTTGGGCACGCGGCGCTGGATGGAGATCACCCGGCTGGTAGAGAGGCTGCGTGACAGGCGGCACGGCCGGCGGCGGGCGCGCTACCAATGGCTGGGCGACCCGGAGACGCCCCTGGAGAGTGCCTGGGAGCGGCCACCAGCCGTGGGAGGGAGCGCATACTTGAAGATCAGCGACGGCTGCAGTGCCCCCTGCGCGTTCTGCTCCATCCCCGGCATCAAAGGCAGGCTACGCAGTCGCCCGTTCGGGGCCGTCGTGGACGAGGCGTGCGCGCTGGCCGCGGCCGGCGCCCGCGAGATCGTGCTGGTGGCCCAGGACACGACCGATTACGGCCGAGACCGCGGCGAGCCGGACAGCCTGCCCCGGCTGATGCAAGCCATCGTGCAGCGGGCCGAAGGATTGCACTGGCTGCGGGTGATGTACGCTTATCCCGGGCACGTCACCGATACGTTGATCGAGGTGATGGCCAGCCATGATCGTATCGTCCACTACCTGGACATCCCGCTCCAGCACATCCACCCGGACACCCTGCGCCGGATGCGCCGCCCGGCCCCTGAACACGCGTGGGAGCACATCGAGAAGTTGCGCCGGGCCATGCCGGACATCGCGCTGCGCACAACGTTCATCGTCGGCTTCCCTGGTGAGACGGAGGCCGAATTCCAGGCGCTGCTCGATTTCGTCACCGCTGCCCGCTTCGACAAAGTGGGGGTGTTCCAGTTCAGCCCGGAGCCGGGCACCCCGGCTGCCACGTTCCCCGACCAGGTGCCTGATGAGGTGAAGCAGGAACGGTGGGCACGGCTGATGGAAGCCCAGCAGCGCGTCTCTCTGGAGCGAAACCAGGCTCAGATCGGACGGATATTGGACGTGCTGGTAGAAGGACACGATCAAGGGATGGGTTACGGGCGGTCATACCGGGATGCGCCCGAAGTGGACGGGCTGGTCCTGTTCCCTGGATCGGTTGCCGTGGGTGAGATCGTTCCCGTGCGCATCACAGGCGCGTTAGAGTACGACTTGGAGGGTAAATTAATGAGTAAAGCGTGAGACGTGAAGCGTAACCGACCCTTTTACGTTTCGCGTTTTACGGCTTTAGCGCCCCGTCAGCCATGCCAAAAGGCCCCGGCTGCGCTGTGGTATTGCCTCCTGAAGCGCGGTTAGTTGGTCGGCGATACGATCTAGCGTTGATTCTACAGCCTGCATGCGAGCCTCTATCCGCTCCCTGTGCGACTCGTCCCGGCGGCGCATTTCGGCCATCTCTCGCTCCAACTCCAACATACGGTCTCGTAGTTTGGCGTTTTCTTCTTTGATGTTGAAGTTGTCTTGCACGACGACCCCCATGAGTTCACGATTGGCTTGTTGGGCATTGAGGATGGCCTGCTGGCCACCAGCGACGGTGTGCAGGGTGTCCGCCAGGATAGAAACCGCGGGAGCCAGCGCCGGCAGGCTGGCCTCCGCGGAGACCAACGAATATCGAGACGCGTCGCCGCCGTCACCACGTTTGAGAGCGGCCAGACGGCGTTCGACCTGCTGGTAGGTAAAACCTTCTGCCAGCAGTCCTTTGATCGTCAGCAGGGTGGTCAGGTCCTCGTCGGTGTAGCGACGATGGATGCCGTCCACATCGGCCACACTGCCTGGCTCACCGGCGTCCGGCGAGAGATACTCGCTGAAGCGCTGTGACCAGCGCCGCAGCGTGGAGGTGGATACACCGAGCCGGGCGGCCACTTCAGCAGGTCGGCGGGCATTTTGCTCACTCATAGTCACTCCTCAGGAGATAGAATCTCGTAACAATGTACGATCCTGTTGGCCATAGGTGTCGGGTGCTTATCCGTTGCAGCATGAGCGGCGTCCAAATAGTACCTTCACTCTTCGATGACGCGGTAACTGGCATCCACGACTTCACCCGGTGAAGATTCGCCAGCCTGGCGGCCGGATGACTCGTAAAGATCGAACTCATGCTCGGCCACCACGGCTGGGGGGCTCAACTCGATCAGAAGACGGGCCGCCAGGATCAGGATAGCCAGGTCGTCAAGCTGACCAAGCAACGGTAGCAGGTCGGGCGCGATATCAATGGGAAACAACGCGTAGACGAGAGCCAGACCGGGGATCAAGAGCTTGATGAACGGCGAAACTCGATGATCGCGGAGCAAGCGCCAGGCCAGGCGTAATGTGCGCCACGCCTCAAACCATATCCCTGATCTCAGAGAATACCTGGTCTTTTGCGAACGAGCCATGAGGTTTCCTGCCTGCACCCGGCAATCCGTTCACGTAATCGCTCACGGTCTTAGCGATCTATGCTCATTATACGCACGAGAGCCCAGTTTGGCAAACCTCCTCGAAAGCTCCAGGGGCCAGATGCGACGCACTGCTTTGAAAATAACCGCACCGGGCGTTTTCGTCCATCGGAACGCCGGGCGGCGGCCCTGAAAATAGCAGTCAGCGATTAGCGATCAGCCATTAGCCGTTCTGACTGAAGGCTGACGGCTGCTTGTGGCCCGCATTTGTGGTCTTCGCCTCTCAGAAGACCATGGGCTAAAAGCTGACAGCTAACTGCTGACGGCTGACCGCTTTTCATTGGCCATGGCGCGCGCCTGGCATGAACAACTGGCCTTCCGTGTTAACATTGCTTTGGTGCTTGCATGTATAGCTTGGAACGATGCCTGGTTGATTGCCCACTGGCCCTGTTGCGTACCATCGCTGAGCTGCGCGGGGTGACGTTGCGCAGCCGCGGACAACGTGAGGTCGCAGCGGAGTTGGCCACGGCGCTGGCGGCCCCCGCCGTGATCGCGCGATCCCTGACCGACCTCTCGCCAGGGGCTACAGAAGCGCTGGAGGCACTGGCCGCGGCCGGCGGGCGCCTTCAAGCCACCCTGTTCCAGCGGCGCTACGGCGAGATCCGCCCCTTCGGCCCCGGTCGGCTGGCCCGCGAGCAGCCCTGGCTATCCCCCACCGGCCCGGCCGAGGAGCTGTGGTACCGCGGCTGGATCTTTCGTGGATTTGCCAAGGTGGACGACACCGCGACCGAGTTCATCTTCGTGCCAGACGAGGTCCTGGGCCTGCTGCCGCGGCGGCCCGAGCGAACGCTGGACGTGCCTCCGGCCCAGGCTCCGGAGTCGTTTACCGATTCCGGCGATGCCCTGGCCCAGGACACCGTCACGCTGCTGGCCATGGTGCAGGTGGAAGGGATGCGGCGTCGCCAGGGGCGCTGGCATCCCGCGGACCTGGCGAGGCTTGCAGCCCGGTTGACGGTCCCCGAACCAGCCCCGCCCAATCCAACGGGCAGCGGTCGGCTGGCGCTGTTGCTCCATCTGGCGGAGCGGTTCGGCTGGATGCAGGAGGACGAAAGGGGCTATCTGCGGCTGCAGTCGCCGGCTGTGCGTCGGTGGCTGCAGGCTGACCGCGCGGCTCAGTGGCAGGCGCTGTGGGTCGGCTGGCGCGACGACGAGACGTGGGATGACCTGCGTCGCCTGCCTGGCCTGATGTGCGAGGGTGGGTGGCACGACGATCCGGTGGGCACGCGCCGCCGCCTGCTCTCCCGGTTGGGACAGCTCCAACCCGGAAGCTGGCACCGCCTCGACGCTGTGATCGCCACGCTCAAGGCTGTGGCTCCGGACTTCTTGCGTCCAGACGGCGACTACGACTCCTGGTACATCCGACCGACCGACGGCAGCAGCTATCTGCGCGGCTTTGAGCACTGGGATGACGTGGAAGGCCGGCTGGCGCGCTACCTGATCACGGGGCCGTTGCACTGGCTGGGCGTCATCGCACTGGATGCGGGCGGGGAACGGGTGGCGTTGACCGCAGCGGGCCAGGCGCTCATCCGTGAGGAGCTACCACCAGCGCCGCCGCCGGGCTCGATCACTGTCGCCCGGGACTTCACCATCCTGGTTCCGGCGACAGCGGCCAGTTTCGATCGCTTTCGGGTGGCTCGTTTCGCCGCATGGGAGGCGTCTCCAGCGGTTGGTTCGGTTGAGCCGTTTCGCTATCGCATCACCCGCACGGCCTTGCATCGTGCCGAATCGCAGGGGATCACCGCCGCACGTGTGCTGACCTTTCTGCGCGAGCGGGCAGGTGATGCATTGCCGGAAAACGTGGTGCGAGCGCTGGCGCGGTGGCCAGGGATGACAAAGGAGGAATAACGAAGGAGCTATCATGAACAACTTCTCTGCCTTCAACCAGGACGCGATCCAGGCCCTTCTCATTCTCCTACTGCTCACGCCCTTCGTTGTCGTATTGGCGCTGGCCAACCTGAGCCTGCGTCTACCAGGGCTGCGCTGGCTGGTCTACGGAGCGGTGGCTGTGTTCAGCGGCGGTTTCTTGCTGATCGGTATGGTCAGCTTGCTGTTGGCCTGGATGGCGAGTACGATGAATCAGGCACCTGGGTTGGGTGTGGGAGTGGCACCCAACTGGTATTTGTTGGGCCTGTGGAGCCTGATCACCGGTGCCGGCGCGCTGCTGGCACTGACCCCGCCGGCACGCTCTGCAGCGAGGCGACTGCTGCCGTCCTTCGACGCCGACAACCCGGTGCATATTGTCAGCCTCAGCTTCGCTCTCTTCCTGGTGGGGCTCACGGCCATGCAACTGGTGATACTGGGCGATCTGAAGCAGTTGACCGATCTGGGTGTGCAGGTAGGGTTAGCGCAGGTGTGGGCTCAGGGCGTTGGGTTGACGATGGTAGGGCTGGCCGGGATCGGGCTGTGGACGCGCCGGAGTTGGCGGGAGGTGGCCGCCCGGCTGGGCATCACGCGTCTCACCGGGCGTACACTGCTGGTCTCGGCCGCCTGCGTCGTATTGTTCATGGCCCTCGACCTTGGGTGGACGTTGGCCTGGCAACGGCTTGACCCGGAAGGGCTGGAGGCGGTCACCCGCGTGTCTGGTGCCCTCTTCGCCGGGTTAATCAACCTGCCGGGGGCGTTGTCCATCGGGATCACGGCCGCCATCAGCGAGGAGATCATCTATCGCGGCGCGCTGCAACCCCGCTTCGGGCTGGTGCTCACCGCGGCCCTCTTCGCCGTCTCCCACGTGCAGTACGGCATCTCGCCGGCCGTGGTCGAGGTCTTCGTGATCGGGTTGGCGTTGGGCCTCATCCGCCGTCGGTACGGCCTGACCACGTGCATGGTGATCCACTTCGGGTACAATACGCTGAACCTGCTCCTGCTGCCGCCGAGGTAGCGGTCAGCAGTCAGCCTTCAGCTCTCGGCATTCAGCCTGCGTGTTACGAGGGAACGGAAGCGGCCGTGTTGTTGACCCAGTCCCCTGGACGAGCTATAATCAGGCTGTACACGCCCTTGATCGCCGAAGGTCTCCCGACCGAGGCGAAAGGGCTCGGTCGGGAGACCTCGCCCATCGCATGCCCGGTGCGGTTATTTTCAAAGCAGATTTCGCTCTCCCCAAATTGGCCGTCCGCTACATGATGTGCGAGCTGGAAGGGGTGGCGGAGGTGATGGACATCGCCAGCTCGCCCCGGGGCCAGGCGCGTTGATGAAATGACCGTGGAGATCGAAAACTTGAACAGTCTGGAGCTGATCATCTAACGACCGTTAACTATGGACCGCAGACCGCCGCCAGCAGCAGGTGAAAGCGGCGGTCCGCGTTCGGCCATCAGCGGCCTCACGAAGACCATGAGAGGGAAGTGTGATTCGTCTCTGTGACAGCAGCGAGTTTGAGACGATCTACGCGATCGTGAACGACGCCGCCCAGGCGTATCGAGGGGTCATCCCCAAGGACTGTTGGAAAGAACCGTACATGCCCAGGGATGAACTCCGGCGCGAGATGGACGCGGGGGTCGTCTTCTGGGGATACGAGGAAGATGGGGAAGTGGT
>DAOUAJ010000283.1:0-3079 GCA_034433615.1 Anaerolineae bacterium
CGCGAGGCAGGGGAGACGCGAAGAGGGGGAGACGCAGGGACGGGGTGACAGGGGGAGCGGTTGTCTCCGCGTCTCCGCGTCTCCGTGTCTCCCTATCACAAATGCGGAGGGATTAATGCACGACGAATATCCGATCCTCTCGGTCGAAGAGGCCGTAGAACGTTTCTTGAGTCATTTCAAACCGTTGGAGCAGGAGCGTGTCCCGATTCTGGATGCGCTTGGCCGCGTCCTGGCGGAGGACGTGATCGCCGAAAGGGACATCCCGCCCCTGGCCAACACGGCCATGGACGGCTACGCCCTGCGCTCCGACGACACGGCCGGGGCCAGCTCCAGCACTCCGAAGAGGCTGCGCGTCGTCGCCGACCTGGCTGCTGGCTACGTCCTCAACCGGCCAGTCGAGCCGGGCACAGCGGTGCGCATCATGACCGGCGCGCCTATCCCACCCGGCGCCGACACCGTGGCCCCCTTCGAGGAGGTAGAACGCGACGGCGATGATGTCCTGGTCTTCAAGCCCTACTCGCATGGCAAGAACGTCCGCGCGGCCGGCGAAGACGTGGGGGCTGGTCAGGTGGTGCTGGCGCGGGGAGCTGTCCTCCGCCCGCCGGAGATCGGCATGCTGGCGTCGCTGGGCCGCGCCCAGGTCGCCGTTCACCGCCGGCCGCGCGTCGCCATCCTCTCCACCGGCGACGAGGTGATTGACATCGCCGACCCCTGGCAGCCGGGCAAGATCCGGGACGCTAACAGCTACTCCAACGCGGCCCAGGTGCTTAAATACGGCGGCATCCCCATCCGGCTGGGCATCGCCCGGGACACGGTCAACGACCTGACGGCAAAAATCCACGCCGGGTTGGAGCAGGGGGCCGATCTGTTCCTGACCTCGGGCGGGGTCTCGGTGGGGGACTTCGACGTGGTCAAGACGGTGCTGGCGGCCGAGGGGAAGATCACCTTCTGGCGGGTGCGGATGAAGCCAGGCAAACCGCTGGCCTTTGGGACAATTCGCGGTGTTCCGCTCCTGGGATTGCCGGGCAATCCGGTCTCGGCCATGGTGTCGTTCGAACTGTTCGCCCGGCCGGCCATCCTGACCATGCTGGGCAAGACGAAGCTGGTCAAGCCGACCGTGGACGCCTTCCTGCTGGACGAGATCCGGCACAAGGACGACCGGCGGCATTACCTGCGGGTGACTCTGGAGCGACGCGACGGCACGACTTATGCCCGGTTGACCGGCGACCAGGGGTCAGGCATCCTGCTCTCGATGGTGAAGGCCGATGGGCTGGCCATCATCCCGGAGGAAGTGGATCACCTGCCGGCCGGCTCGCCTGTGAAGGTGATCATGCTGGACTGGCCAGAGCGGGAATAGTCGCCCCTCCAGGATCAGGGGAGGTCTGGAGGGGCGTCCCGCCCCTTCAGATCACCCCTCACATATCCTCCAGCGCAAAGCGTCCTCCCGTGCCCGCGACTTCGCATCGTCCCATTGGATAACCCCGCTCGATGTCGTAGGAGCCGGTAAGCCCGCCGACCACGCCGTTCTTAAAGCGCATGCTGAAATGGACTGTAGACCAGATTTTGCCACTTCAGAAGGACACGTCGCTGATGGACGGGATTCGATCCCGGGACAGGCGCGAAGGAAGGAGGCTCCGCGCCACTTGGGGTTGTACTGGACAGTCAGGGAACACCGTTTCCTGGCCTGGTTTCAAGATGCGCACTTCTGCCTGCGGGGCCTCACGCGCGGCGTGAGCCAGGAAAGCGTAAGGTGGATCGTCCAAAAAGGACCAGCGATGCCAGCCGGGGCCGGCCGGGCTCAGCGTGCCCCAATGGATGGGGATTGCCACCTGTGAGCGCAACAAACAGAGCGCCTGAGCCGCCGTGCGTGCGTTGAGATGGCCGCGCCCAATGTAGGGACCGAACCCGCTCACCGGCAAGAGAGCGATGTCTGGCGCGTGTTCGCGTCCGATCTGCGCCATCTCATCGAAAAGTTCCGTGTCGCCGGCAAAGTAGAACACCCTTGGCCCCCGGATGATGTAACTGAGCACAGGGGTATAAGGACGGGGCGGTGTGCTTAAGCCATTGTGAACCGCTGGAGTTACACTCACACGCAAGGGTCCCAAAGGGATCTCATCGCCTACGGATGCTTCGTGAATGGGTTGTTTGAGGCGTTTGCCCAGGTAGCCAGCAGAACCGGCCGGTGCAATGATAGGAACATCACCTGGGAGCATGCGCAGCGACGGAAGGTCGGCATGGTCGTTGTGTAAATGGGTGAGTAAGATAGCATCAGGAGCCCGTTGCCCCAGGAGCCGCTTGCTGGGGTTGGGAGAACGCCGGCGCAGATGCCACAAGTGGTCTCTTAACAAAGGATCGGTGATGATGCGAAGACCAGCCATATCAATTAACAGGGTAGCGTGGCCAATATATGTCACACGGCAATAGGGGTCATGAGGTGTGTCTCTCATTCGGGTGTCACCAAAGGCTCAAATGTCGGGATCAAGCACCCTCACTATAGTGGGTAGATAGTGGGTACATTATACCATACTCGTCAAGTGTTGAGCTTCACCGGACATGCTATTTTGCGCCCACGAAGTCTGGCGCAACGGGGACTGGTCAAGGCTTTTTAAGCATCCTCTATCGGGCCGAGGTGCACCTTTTGGCTATGCAGATGTATGCCTGGGGGTACAGTACCTATCGGCGCACCGGGCAAGCGTTGGGGACGGCGCCCATCACGGCTTACCGCAGCCGGGTACCGATGGCTTCTCTCTGCGCCGGCCTCAGCGTAGACTGGCCGCTGGAGATGACCTAGAATCTTGTCCCAAACTCGTTACGGTCACTGTGCGAAATCCTTGCACCAGAGGCAAACCGGGGTATAATGAGTCAGAATCCATGCCCTGACCTGGTGCTTTCAGGTGCAGGTTGCTGTCCGGCTGCCAGCCGGCTCTCCGATCGCAAAGGGAAATATGAGCGAACGAACGGACAAGCAGGCCCTCATCTTCGGCGCCGGCAACGTCGGCCGGGGGTTCCTGGGGCACTTGTTGCACCAGTCAGGCTACATGCTGACGTTTGTGGATATTGACGAGCGGGTATTACAGGC
>DAOUAJ010000284.1:0-4113 GCA_034433615.1 Anaerolineae bacterium
GTCGGTGAAAGTTGTGGAAAGCAGGAGCCGAAGGCGGCGAGCAGGAGTACGATTACGATGAGAGCGGCTGCCACCTGCATGCGAGCCAGATAGCGCCAACCCCGTCTCAGGATATTCTGTGCCTTTGGCGATACGCCATATTTTGCATCACGCATCGCACAGCTCCAGCACCGGAAGGGGCCAGGCACCTTCAGCGGGCCTTTTACCATCCGGGGCAGCCGTCGGCGCGGCCAGTGTGCACGGTAAGGCGATCGTTTAAGTGCCTGGCACCTGGATTTGGCAAAGCCGGTTCTATCTTAACGCGCTGCAAGATGGCGTCTCGTTAATCAAGGGACAAACCCGAAAGGTCTCGGGAGACCTTTCGGATTTGTCTTTACTACAGCCGGCGCGGCGCGCGAGTGACTCGAAACTCCACTGCTTGGTCGGTCTCATCGTTGATGATCTTGCGCCCCAGCTCGTCGCCGTAGGCCGTGAGCTGCGGTATTTTGCTGGGATCGTCCATCTCAATGGACTCTCGCATGTCCACCTGGAAGCGGCGGAAGTCGAGCTGCTCGAAGAATGTACTCACCAGGTGCACCTGTTGGTCATCGGCGGACTGGAGGAAGGCGCCTAGCAGCGGCATGAGCCACTCCCAGGCCCAGAAGCGATCGGCCGCACCGGGCTCGAGCGTGTGGGGGGCGCGGCCGGTACCCAGGCTGATGAGGGTCGTCTCAGCCGGATCCCAGCCCAGGACGTAGCGCAGCTCATACGCCGCGATGTAGCAGGGATTGGCGTACGACCCTACACCGCCGTCCACGTAACGCCCCTCGACCGCAGGGAAATAAGTCGGAACGGAAGAGGAGGCCAGCACTGCCTTGACCACCGGCCAATCTGCGTACTCTGGCTTCCACGGCTTGATAAATCGGGTGTGATTCGTCACCAGGTCAAAGGCGGTGATGACCACGTCGGTGGGCGGGTCGGCCGACCACAGATCGCCCATCCGCATATCGCCGATCTGCTGTTTGATGGCCGCTTCCACCGGACCGTGAGGATAGCGATAGCGGGTGAGCGGCCACAGCCGGCTGCGCAGAGTCTGACGGAAGACGGTGTCCCCCAGTTCGGTGTAGAGCCGGTGCATCTGAGCTCCACTCAGCCCGGCGCCGATCCCGGCCGAGATGATCGAGCCGGTCGAAGTGCCCGCCGCCAGCCGGAAGATCTCGTAGGCCGATTTACCCAGGTGGTCCTCCAGGATCGCCAGCGCGCGGGTGACCATGACCCCTTTGATGCCGCCACCGTCAATCGCGATGGCGACGTGCTCGCGGAACGGTTTCATGTGAGTGTGCCTCCTTGGGGGAGAGTGGTTGTTTGTCATCAACCAGGGCTTCTACGGCATCGTACTGCGTATTGTGTAGTTCGGCTTGTAGAACGGGCTGAGGCCACGTGACCGGCCCCAATGTGAAGTGGACTTCAGATCACGCGTGACGAACCGGCGCCTCACGTTCCCCGGGCTTGACCTCCACCGCGCCCAGATACGCCACCGCCAACAGCCCCATAAGGAGGCCGGGGATCGCTATGGCCAGGGATAACCCCAGCCATTGGGCGACCACCCCCAACAGCGGCTGAAAGATCATGGCGCCGGCCGCCGCCGACACCGTCAGGAATCCAGTCACCGCGCCTGCCCGTGCTGGATCGCGCCCATTTAGCTCGGCCATAATATTGGGGTAAACGCCTGACATGAAAAGGCCGATGGCACCCAGCCAGACGTAGGCCATCAACGGGGTGCGCGCGGTGAGCAGGGCCAGGCCGGTGGTCAGGCCCCCCGCCCCCGCCCACAGCACCAGCTCGCGGCTGGAGCGATACCTGGCCAACACGCTATTGAGGTAGCGCCCAACCATGAGGCCGATCCACATGATGGAAAGGCCAGAGGTGGCAGCCAGGGTGGCGAACCCCAGCCGACGTTGCAAATAAAGGACAATCCAGTTCGATGCGCCAATCTCGGCCCCAACGTAAAGGAACAGCGCCAGCGCGCCCAGCAGGATAGGACGCTCACGCAGCAGTGCTGTCACGGGCACGGCCGGCTTTTCTCCGACGGGGGCATGAGTACCGCGCGGCGGGAAGGTCACCCGCAGGGTCGCGAGCAGCAATAACACGGTGGGCAGAGCCGCCAGCCAGAAGACCGGGCGCCAGTTGCCGGTGGCTTTCAGGATCAGGCCGGCCAGGAAGGGGGCGACGAACGCGCCAACGCTGAAGAACAGATGAACCAGGTTCATCAGCGAGCCGGCCTGACGGCGCTCAATCAGCGCGGGTATCACGTTAACCGCCGTCTCCACGAAGGCGGCAGCGAAATACAGGCTCAGATAGAGGACCAGAGCCAGCAGGAAGGACGGGGCCAATCCGAACAGGCCGAGCAAGACCACCTCGGCGACCAGCCCCCACAGTAACACCCATTTGACGCCAGCCCGGTCGGCCAGCCCCCCGGCGGCCACTGGCCCCAGGGTGAACCCCAGGGAGCCCATCCCCAACATCAGACCCGCCGCCGATTCGCTGATCTGGAAAGTCTCTATCAAGGCGGGCAGCACAGGCCCCATGAGCAGCAAAATGATGCCGTGCTGCGTCATGGACGCGCACGTCAGAACGATTAACTTTCGCCTCTCTGAATTGGTCACGGTTTTCCTCAAGCGATGTAGTACACAAACCGATCCCCCCGGTAGAGGCATCATAGCATGAGTTGGCAACGCGTTCAAATAAAATACAGAGCTGCTACTTCTCCTCCTCATCCGACATGGCGGTTGCGCGGTAAAGTAGCTCTTGCAGAGCGCGAGCCGACGTGCCCAGGCGGCCATCCGGCTCTAACCCCAGGCTGGCCAGCCGCTCGGTCCGACCGTTGAGCAGTAATTGCCCAAGCTGCGAGCGCGCCAGATCACGCAAATCCTCGACCAGCGCATCTCGCACCCGATGGTCATCTACGATGCGACCATCCCGCATGGTCAGGATGCGCCGGGCGCTGCGGGCCACTCGCGGGTCGTGGGTGACCACCACGATTGTCACCCCCTGCTCCTGGTTGAGAGCCTGCAACAACGTCATCACCTCTGCGCCCGACTGCGAATCCAGGCTGCCCGTGGGCTCATCGGCCAGGATCAACGAAGGGTGGTTGGCCAGCGCGCGGGCGACCGCGACGCGCTGTCGCTCGCCGCCGCTCAACTGGCCGGGCAGGTGATGCCGCCGATCCCCTAATCCCACCCTCTCCAACAGCTCACGGGCGCGCTGCCGGCGTTCCCGCGCCGAAATCGGCTGACCGAGCATGGGCGCCTCCACGTTCTCCTGCGCGGTCAGTGTGGGCAACAAGTTATGAAGCTGAAACACAAACCCGACAGTGCGTGCACGGAAGCTATCCAGATCACGAACCTCCGCCAGGTCCTGACCGTCCACCAGCACGCGCCCTTCGGTGGGGCGATCCAGCGCTCCTAGCATGTTCAGCAGCGTGGATTTGCCAGAGCCCGACGGCCCCATGACGGCCACCATCTCGCCGCGCTCCACCGTCAGCGTCACGTCGTCCAGCGCGCGCACGCCGGCCCCATCGCCGTAGATTTTGGTGAGGTGAATCGTCTCGATCAATGCCTGAGTGCTCATGGGCTGCATTCCTTCAAGAGCCATTCTGCGGCGAGAGACTCCCTCCACACCACCCCTTCAGGAGCACCTGTCCGCCCCTGAAATGTGGGAGGATAGGGGGCTGCAGTTATGGCTCGATGTTCACGAACGCCGTCATGCCCCACCGCAGCCTGGGATCCACCCGATCCAGTGTGACGACGGTCATGTAGTTGGAGCTTCCCTTCTCCTCGCGAGCCATGGGTGAGATGCGGGCGATGGTGCCCCGGAACACCTCGTTGGGCAGCGCATCGAAGGTCACCTCTACCTCCTGCCCCTCCCTGACGCGCGCTACGTCCGTCTCCCGCAGATCTGTGACCTCCACGCGCAGGGTGGACAGGTCGCCGATGGCGATCGCCGGCTGGCCGGGGGTGACCGTCTCCCCCTCCCGCACCCAAACCGTGCCAATGGTGCCATCATACGGCGCGATCAGGCGCGCCTGGTTGAGGGCCACGCGCGCTCGCTCCAGCGCGGCCTCGGCCTGCGCCA
>DAOUAJ010000285.1:0-4782 GCA_034433615.1 Anaerolineae bacterium
ACGTCCCCATCTCCCAGGATGCCAGATACTTCTCCTGCTCGGGGGTGAGCACGTCAATCTCGACGCCCATGGCTTGCAACTTCAGGCGAGCGATGGCCTTGTCAATGTGCTCGGGGACAGGGTATACCCGGCGCTCCAGCTCGTGACCATGCCTCACCATGTACTCCAGACACAACGCCTGGTTGGCAAAGCTCATGTCCATGACTGCGCTGGGATGCCCCTCGGCCGCGGCCAGGTTCACCAGCCGCCCCTCGCCCGCCACGTACAGACGACGACCATCGGCCAACTGGTACTCGTCCAGGAATCCTCTCACCCGTTGCCGCTTGACCGTCATCGCCTCCAGCGCCGGCAGGTTAATCTCGACGTTGAAGTGCCCTGAGTTGGCCATGACCGCGCCGGACTTCATGCGCTCGAAGTGCGGCCGATCTAACACGTTGATGTCACCGGTGGAGGTGATGAAGATATCACCGATCGCCGCCGCTTCGAGCATCGGCATGACGCGGAAGCCGTCCATCACCGCCTCCAATGCCCGCAAGGGATCCACCTCGGTCACGATGACGTTGGCTCCCATGCCGCGCGCCCGCATGGCGATGCCGCGGCTACACCACCCGTAGCCGGCTACCACGAAGTTCTTGCCCGCCAGCAGCATGTTGGTAGCCCGCAGAATGCCGTCAATGGTGGATTGCCCCGTTCCGTAACGGTTATCGAAGAGGTGCTTGGTCATCGCGTCGTTGACGGCGATGATGGGATAGCGCAAGACGCCCTCTTTGGCCATGGCCCGTAACCGGATGACGCCGGTGGTGGTCTCCTCAGTGCCGCCGATGACGCCGTTCAGGAGTTCCTGCCGCTCCCGGTGCAGCGTGGAGACCAGGTCGGCCCCATCGTCCATCGTGATGTGGGGGCGATGGTCCAGCGTAGCCTGGATATGGGCGTAGTAGGTCTTGCTGTCCTCACCCTTGATGGCGTACACCGGCATCTCGAAATGAGTCACCAGCGCGGCCGCCACGTCGTCCTGGGTAGAGAGGGGATTGGACGCACACAGCGCCACATCGGCCCCGCCCGCCTGCAATACGCGCATCAGGTTGGCCGTTTCCGAGGTGACGTGCAGACAGGCAGACACGCGCAGCCCGTTCAGCGGCCGCTCTTTATCGAATCGTTCCTGTAACTGGGCCAGCACCGGCATCTCCCGCGCGGCCCACTCGATCCGAAAGCGGCCTTGGTCAGCTAATGACAGGTCTTTGACATCATAATTCTGGCTCACGTAATACACTCCTTAAGCCTTCGTGATTCGGCAACCCCTTCGATGAAGGGGCAGTGATGACGATAGCCCAGGCTTTGATAGAGGGCGATAGCCGGGGCGTTGTCCTGGGCGACGTTCAGCACCACATCCAGCCCCCTGGCCAGGAGTTCGGCTGTCACGGCGCGGGTCACGATGGCACCCAGGCCGCGCCGGCGGTAGGCCGGGTGGGTGAAGACATTGCCCACTGCCGCCACCCCTTCGGTCGGCGCAACCAGATGCGTGCCCGCCACCGCCACCAGCTCGTCCTCGTCCCAGCAGCCGAAGAACACCCCCTGCTGCAACTGGTAAGGGGCGAAGGCATCTGCGCCACCGTGGGCATAGAGTCGCCGCAGCGCTGACAAGTCGCCCATCGTCAGCCGCCACGCTTGCACCCCGTCATGCTGCCTGGTGCAAGCCACCGACCGAAAATCTCCCTGTGTGATGATCATACGCCACATACGCGTCTGATCCCGGAAGCGTAGCCGCGGCACTGCCACGGCTGCGTGCCCGGCCAGCCCGGCAAAATAGACCTGTTTTGGCAGTGGGACCTGGGCGACCAGGGCAGCCACGCCCTCCGCCGGGCCAAAGCAAAACAGTACGGGCGGCTCCAGCCAGTCGAACAGCAGGATGAGCGCCTCAGGTTCGCCCTCGCGGCCGGCCACATGCCACCGGCTGTGCACCCACAAGTCAGGTGACAGGTCACCCAGGGCGTAGGCGGCGTAGCTCCGGTCCTGGTTTAACAGCCGGCGAATCTCCACCGCATCCGCCGACGGTCGCACCCACCACTTCTCGATCATAGTTTGACTGCCACCCCGTCAGATGATCTGGCAGGCTCGACGGAGGATGTGACCAGCCGCTCCAGCTCTGGTGCATCTCCGAAGACCTCTCGGTAACGTTCAACAAACTCGGGGAGGGTGAAATAGTGGTTCTGGGTCCCGTGCTGCTCCAGGGCGTAAGTGGCCGCCAGGCTACCCATGCGACCCGCCACCTCCCAGGGGAATCTGTGCAGCATACCTACGATCACACCCGCGCGGTAGGCATCGCCCACACCGGTGGGTTCACCGATTTGCCGCGGCGCAACGCTGGGGATTCTCACCTGCCGTCCGCCTTCAACGATCACGGAGCCGCGCTCACCGCAGGTAATGATAGTGGCCTGGGCCAGTTCGCAGAGCGCGGCATCGTTCAGGCTGGTTTTGTTCTTGATCATCTCAAACTCATACTCGTTCACAACCAGCAGGCGAGCGCCGCGCGCCCCTTCGATCAGATCTGCGCCGCTCAGCCGGATAATCTGCTGGCTGGGATCGTAGACGTAAGGGAGGCCCAACTCCTTGCATTCTTGAACATACTTGACCATCGCTGTCGGGTCGTTGGGGGAGATGACCGCCAGCTCCACCTGAGCGGAGTTTAACGAGTGGAAGGAGAGATCCGCGGCGCGGCGCATGGCACCGGTGTAAAAGCTGGCGATCTGGTTATCATCTTGATCAGTGCTGACAAAGAAAGAAGCGGTAAAATCGTCCTCGTACACGCGGATGCCCGAAGTGTCAATCCCTTGCTCTTCTAGCCAACGCCGATAATCGCCAAAATCCTGCCCAACGGTCGCCATAATGCAGGGACGCTGGCCCAGCAGGCGCAGCGAGTAGGCGATGTTGGGCGCGCACCCGCCGCGCTGACGGCGCATAGAGTCCACCAGGAAACTGACAGAGAGCATGTCAATCTTTTCGGGCAGGATGTGTTCCTTGAATCGGCCAGGGAACGACATAATGTAGTCGTAAGCCACCGATCCGGTTACCACAATCGTCATACAGGTTCCTCAATCATTACCCTGTCGGGTACCATTCGCCAAAGCAGCCAGACGCTGGCGGGCCAGTTCGCAGTATTCCGGTGAGATGTCATACCCCACGTAGTGGCGGCCGGTCAGCACGGCGGCTACTGCCGTCGAGCCAGACCCCATGAAGGGGTCCAGAACCACGTCCCCTGGCTCCGTGTACAGCAGTATGAGCCGCCTGGGCAGTTCCACCGGAAACGGTGCGGGATGGTCCACGGTTGACTCGGTGGTCATCTCCCAGATGCTGTCGGCCGGCCGCGTGAAGTGCTGTAACGCCGCGCGCGCCAGCGACTCGACCAGCCACTCGTCGTCCTTGCCGCGCCGGCGGGCATCGGCGATCTTCTCCCGCATCTTGCGCTGAAGATCGTCCAGGCCGTCCTCCGGCCGCCAGATACTGCGCGTCCAGGACACAAACTGTCCACCGGTGATGCCCGTTGGCCCCCCACCTGGCAGTTTAAGCTCGTCCTTGGAGAATACCATGATGTACTCGTGCACGTCACGCAGGACAGGATCCGAGGCGCGGCCAAAACTCCCCCACGCCGTAGACACCCCCGCTGAAGCGTTCTTATCCCAGATGATCTCGCCGCGCATGAGCCAACGTACCCCTTCCTCCCGTCCCATGCGGTGCAGTTCCGTGGTGATGAAGGCGTTAAGCGGCAGATATGGTTTGCGATCGGTGTTGGCCACGTTGATGCATAGCCGGCCGCCCGGCACCAGCACTCGATAACACTCACGCCATACCTGATTGAGAAAGGCCAGGTACTCGTCCAGGGGCAGATCATCCTTATGTCCTTCGTAGGGCTTGCCGACATTGTAAGGGGGTGAGGTCACGACGAGGTGTACCGAGGCGTCAGGCAATTCTCTCATGTGGCGGGCATCAGCGCAATAAATGATATCCGTGGGGAAATGAGCCACAGCGACTGTCATCGCTCACTCCAGATGCGCGCCTCGGCTGCCTCCTTCAACCGACGCAGGCTTTCGTGGAAGGGGGGATAAGCGATTCCCTCTTCGGTGATGATGCCGGTCAGATAGCGATAGGGGGTGACGTCAAAAGCAGGGTTGTAGACGGGCACCCCTTCCGGCGCGATGCGCACGTCCCCAAAGGTGGTCACCTCTGCCGGGTCCCGCTCCTCGATGGGGATATGGTCGCCATCAGGCAGGTTCAGGTCAATGGTGGATGTGGGCACGACGGCGTAGCAAGGTATCCCATTCTCCCGCGCGCACACGGCCAGCTTGTACGTGCCGATCTTGTTGGCCACGTCGCCGTTAGCAGCCACCCGGTCGGCGCCGAAGAGGACGACGTCCACCTGGCCGGTGCGCATGAGATGCCCGGCCGCGTTATCCGCGATCAACGTCATCGGGATCCCGTCCCGCGTCAGCTCCCAAGCGGTGAGGCGAGCCCCCTGTAAGCGCGGCCGCGTCTCGTCTACCCAGACATGCACCCGTTTGCCTTGTTCGTGGGCCGCCCGCACCACCCCCAATGCGGTGCCGTAGTCCACTGTAGCCAACGATCCGGTATTGCAATGGTGCAGGATGCGTGCCCCCTGGGGGATGACGGTCGCGCCGTAAGCCCCCATGCGCCTGTTGATGGCGATGTCTTCCTCGGCTACCCGCTCCGCCTCGGCCAGCAATGCTGAGCGAAGGTCATCTACGTTGGAGTAAACCAGTTGCTCGGCAA
>DAOUAJ010000286.1:0-3064 GCA_034433615.1 Anaerolineae bacterium
TTCCAGCTCCCCGGCCAATTCTTGTCGCACCTCGGCCGGGATGCGGGCGATCTCGCCCCCTTCCGCCCGTAGACGAGCGATCCCCATCTTACAGGCGTGCTGAAGCAGGGCCGCGGCGTTGCGGAACTCGTCGGCGATCTGCGCGGCATCCGGGCGGGCCATACGCGCCTCTGGCAGGCGTGCCATCACCTGGTCAATGTAGGAACGCGTGTGCTCCAGCCCCTCCACCGTCAGCCCAATCAGGCGGCCTTCTTCCACCGGACGATGGGGCTCACGCAAAATCTGAGCTAGTGCCGAGCTATTGTGAATCATCACGCCGGTCTCTCGGTACGCGTTGCCCAGGTCGTAGGCCAGCCGTCCCATCACGCCGGCGGCGTCCTGGAAGGCGTGCAGGTCCAACGCCCGCGGCAGGTCTATGTCCCGGTTGGCCTGCGCGGCCCAACTGACGGCCGCGCCGTACGCGAAGCCCAGGAAGGAGACGGGCAAATGTTGCCAGTGGCCGTTGTCTCCCCAGTCGGTGTTGAGATAGCCGATGGCGCCGTGGGTAAGCCCGTTCTCCGCCGCGTTCCACAGATTGCCCAGCGCGTTCTCGGTGCGCCCGGCGATGCTGTTCCAGCTCGACGTGCCGGGGCAGACGTAGAAGGGGACGCCGGCCCCCGCGAATTGCTCGCCATCGGCGGCGAAGGGGTGATCGGCCTCGTAGCCCCATTCGAGCGCGATGATGCCGCCCGGCAGCTCGGGGATGAGCTCAGGGTGGTGCATGATGATGTCGCCCCAGAACTGCATCGTCCGGCCCCGGCGCTGGACCAAATCGTGGATCTTGAGCAGGAAATCCAGGTAGACGCGGCCCACACCTCGCTCCTCGCAGGCCTGTTTGCTTTTGCCCTGGCCCAGATCCCACGTCTCGTCACAGCCGACATTGAACTGGCGGCTGGAGAAGTGCGGCAATAACTCGTCATACAGCTCGGCGATCAGCTCGATGGAGCCTGGCTCCAGTGGGCAGAGGCTGAACGGCTCATTGCGCCGGCCGCCCCAGGGAGGCTCCCAGCCGTCCGGCGCTTCGGCCAGATGCCGATAGCGCTCGTGAATTAGCCAGCGGTGCATGTGCCCGAAGGAGTTCTGGTTGGGCACCAGCTCGACATAACGCTCGCGACCATACGCGTCGAGGGCCATGATCTGCTCGCCGGTCATGGGCGATGCTTTCTCCCACACCTCCCGGTGGTTGCGGTAGGCGAAGGTGTGCTCGATGTACAATTGGAACTGGTTGACCTTCCACTCGGCCAGCATGTCCACCAGCGCGTAGAGGGTCTCCATGGTGGGGACCTTGTCGCGGCTGATGTCCAGCATGACCCCGCGATTGGGGAAATCGGGCCAGTCCTCGATGCGCAGGCAGGGGAGCTCGCCTGTTCCTGCGCATTGGCGGGCGATCTGCCGCAGCGTCATCGCAGCGTAGAAAGCGCCGGCGGCGTCATGAGCCACGATGCGGATCTGATCGGCTGCGATCGTCAGGTGGTATCCCTCGGCCTGGGGCACCTGGGCCGGGTCCACGTGGACGATCGCGCCGATGTGGCTGAGGTCGTCCCCGCGTGCCGCAGTCAGCTCCCAGCGCTGGCCGACGGCTGCCAGCGCCTCCTGGACGGATTGGCCGGTACGCAGGAGCACGCCGGGGGTATCGCCGGCCAGCCAGATCAGGCGATCCGGCTGAAGCTGGTGCATGTCCCCCAGCCGGTGCAGACGTTGGGGCATCGGCAGTAGAACGAATGGCTCGATCATGTGTTTTCCTCCATAGCGCCGTCATGGGTGTATCTCTGTCGGCAACCCAAGAGAATTGGACCTCTTTCTGGTCATTATGCGCTGTACACGCACTCGCGGGCGGCCTCGGCGTAGACGCGCAGGTTCTCGACGGGCGTCTCGAAGAAATGGTCAGATGGGGACATGATGTAGCCGCCACCTGGCCCCAGCGCCTCGAACAGCCGGCGCACCTCACGCCGGATCTGCTCGAGCGTGCCGGCCGTGAGGATGTTGAACTGGTCCAGGCCGCCGATCAGGCATACCTTGTCCCCGATGCGGCGCTTGATCTCCTCGTGCACTGCGTCCCCTCCCACGCCGGCCGGCGCCAGCGTCTCCGAGGCGTCACAGCCGTTGGCCACGATCAGCTCCAGGATGTCCATCATGCCGCCGCAGGTATGGTAAACGATCTTGTGCCCCACCGCGTGCAGCGCATCGTGCAGCTCGCGATCGTAAGGCAGGCAGAACTCACGGAAGACTTTGGGCGAGATCACCGTAGATGAAGCCGCGCCACCGCCGGTCTCGATCAAGTCAAATGGCGCGCCGGCCAGGCTCTCCTCGATGAATTGCAGCTTTTTGTCGCAGAGGGCGCGCAGCAGCTCATGCACCCAGCCGGGGTCGTCGTAAGTGGCCATGATCATCTGCTCGGTGCCGTGCAGCACGCAGGCATGTTGCCAGGGGCCTCCCTGGTCGCCGAAGAGGAAGCCGCGCAGGATGCCGTCCTCTCCCACCTCGGCCCGCCGGGCCCGCACTTTCTCCTGGTCGAGCCTCGGCACCGGCAGGTACTTCTTGACCAGCAGCATGTCCTCGGGCCGCTTGATGATCGGCTCCACGCACCATGTCGTCTGCTCGTTGCCCTCGTCACGACGGGTGAGCACGCCTTCCGGGGTGGTGATGGTGTACTCGATCACTCGTCGGCCGTCCTCGCCGCGGCCGTGGCGCTCTTCGATCTGCCATTGGGGGGAGCTGGTCATCTGGAAGGCGTCGAAGACGGAGATGGCGGCATCCATGCCGAGGGTGCGGAACGCTTCAAGGTCACTCATGCCGCCGAGGTAGTACTTGAGGTGGTAGTCCTGCCATTGGTGTACGGTCACCGGCACGCGATCAGGCACCCTGCGCGCCAGCGCGGTCAACATTCGCTCACGTGAGGTCATCGGTTTACGCCGAGCCATCCTGTCACCTCGAGCAGTGATTGATGATAGCAGGAGTGATTCTATCATGGTTGGCAGGAGATGACAATCTAGGGCATGGGCAGCTCCCGAGGCACCCTTAGGCT
>DAOUAJ010000287.1:0-2624 GCA_034433615.1 Anaerolineae bacterium
CCAGCTCGCTGGCCTTCTGGTAGGCTTCGATGGCCTTCTCGTGGCGGCCCTGCTTGGCGTAGACGTTGCCCAGGTTGTTGTAGGTCCAGGGATGAGCAGGGGCCACAGCCATGGCCCGACGATAGGCCGAAAGGGCCGCGTCGTAGCGTTTCTGACGGAAGCAAGCGTTGCCCAGATCCAGCAGCGAGTAATAGGCCATTCCCAGGTAGGCCCAGTCCCGGCGCAGCCGGTGCCAGCGCAGGGCCCAGGGGCGGCTGAAGCGGAAGAGCACAGCCTCCACCAGGCCCGGGCCGCCCTCCGGGTCGCCCCGCCCCTCCACCTGGGTGGGGTGATAGCGCACCACGCCGCCAGATTCCCAGATGCTGAAACGTCGCAGCCCCTCCAGAGCCCGCCTCAGGGCCCGTCTGCGTTGCCAGGGGGCAGCCGGCCCACGCCATCGCCCATCGCGGGTCATGAAGGCGCCGGCCAGGTCCAGCACCAGCCGCGCGTAAGGGGTCAGCCCCAGCCCGTCCAGTGTCCCCAGAGCTTTGAAGAGGTGCTCACTTTCCGGCACTTTCCTAACGATGTCCTGGTACTGCTGCTCCCACGCCTCAGCCGGCCCGACTTGCAAGGCACGCTCGGCCGCGGCCCGGTCGGCCCGGGTTACCCCTTGGGCGGCCAGCCACTGGAGAGCCAAACGGGTATGTAGCGGCGTCTCGCTGCGCTCCACAAATGCAGTGCGGGCCTCTTCGTCCACCTCCACATCCAGGGCTCTGCCGAGCTCGGTAACCAGGCTGGCCGTCTGCTGCGGCCCGAACCCGGTCAGGGCAACTTCATGGAAGCCTTGCGCCTTCAGAAAGGCTCGATGGTGTGGCTCCAGGTGCTCGTCCCGGGCTGTGGCTACCGCATAAACGCCCCGGCAGTGATCGCACAAATCGTCCAGCATCTCCCCCAGACGGGTCAGCTCGTGGGGCTCCAGGCTGGGCCCGAAGGCAGCGTGATGGGGCAGGTCGTCCAGCCACACCAGAACCCGATGATTGCGCGGGACCAGTTGGCGCAGCCGGATGCGCAGCGCTTCTCGGCTCAGGATGGTGCAGCCGTCCAGCGGTTCCCACAGGCTGTCCGCTTCCTGCCGCTCAAGAGCTCCCAACGTCAACTGAGAGGCTTCCCAGGTCTTCCCCAGCCCGGCGCGGCCGGTGAGGATCAACCGCGCCTGGTTCCTCAGCAGGCCGAGATTTAGCTCACCCCGCTCAACAAAAGGCACATCTTTCAAGATGCCTCGTGCCCTGTCCAGCAAGTCTTCCGCGGAGAGTCGTCGCATCGGCTCCTCCAGTGCCCGGCCCAGGTCACGGGTATTGCGGGCGCTGATGAACCGGATGAGAGGGCCGATGACGAGCAACAGGAGGGCCACCACCGCATCGACAAGCTGGATTTCGTCGGACTGGGCGAGGAAGCGCCGCCACAGTTCCTGAACCCAGGGCCACCACAGCCGGTAAAACAGCACCAAAGCCACGGCTATCAGGATGCCGATAATTTGCAGCCATCGTCTCATGGGCAATCCCTCGTTTCGTTTTGCCCGGGTAGCCTGAGGCTAAACCCTTAAACCACACTTCTCATAGCACGCTGACAAACTCGCGGGGGGTGAGTGGAAGCGGCGGTGGTTCGGGCAACGGTGGGGTCTGCCCGACGGCCCGGCGCACGACCTGGCCAGCCACCGCCGGGCTGAGCCAGGATTCCCCCCGTGCCGCGGCGCGCACCGCGCTCACCAGCGTCTCCAGCGCCTCGTCCTTGAGCACGTAGCCGACGGCCCCGCTCTCCAACAGGCCGAAGATAGTCTGGTCGTCGTGGTAGACGGTCAGGATCAGGATCACCGTAGCCGTCCCCTGGTCGCGTAACCGCCGGGCCACCTCGACACCATTCAGGTCGGGCAGGTTCACGTCCAACACCAGCACAACGGGGCGGTGTTGGGACACCAGGCGCAGCGCATCGGCGCCCGTGGCCCCCTCAGCCACGACGGCGATGTCGGCCGCGGCGCTCAGGACCGTCCGCAACCCGGCGCGGACGATGGGATGATCGTCTACAATGACAACGGTGATCATGGCGATTTGCCTGCTGATAGCTATGGCCGGCTCATCTCGTACAAATCCACCCGGAGGCCATTGAACTCCCGGCGGTCGGCCAGTCGGCCCAGACGTTCCAGGGCGAACGGGATCAGCCCCTGGGGGTCGGTGTACCAGTTATGGCTGTACACCAGCCACACCCGGTGGTGAGCCTGCGCCAACTCCCGCAGCCGGGGCAGGTCCTCCGCCGTCATCTTGGGCTCCAGGCCGCGATCGAAAAGATCCACCGGCACTCCATGCTCGGCCACAGGTTCATTGTAGCGTCGAAAATAGTAGTCAAAAGGCAATTGCACCCAGGTGGCGTTAAACAGGATCAGATCATCCGGCTGCACGCGTTGGGCCACGTAAGCGGCCCCCTGGTCCCATGCCTCCTTCTGGAAGCCAAAATAGTAGTTACCTAACCCGCCCAGGTTGATCGCCAGCAGGGTGACCAGCGCCGCCCGATACGCCGCGCGCTGCCCTCGGAAGAAAGTTTGCGACTGCAACTGCACCACCCCGGCCGCGATCATCAGGTAGAGCGGGATG
>DAOUAJ010000288.1:0-19296 GCA_034433615.1 Anaerolineae bacterium
CCGTCCCAGAATCGCTTCATCTTCCAGGACATCACGCCCAGGTTGGTGGGCGTTCCCACCGCAAGCCCGTCGCACCAGAGGATGTCCTCGGCGCTCGCCTCATCTACCGAGCGCAGCCGTACTTCGGTACATGGCACCCCGCGCGCGCCCTGGGCCACCTCTTCGGCCATCTTGCGCGTGTGGCCGGTGGCGCTGTCATACAGGACCAGCACTTTACCCATGTGGCCGTCTCCTCTGTGTCGTTGGATGCGAAGACCACCCCAGCAATCTGTTTGCCCAAGAGCAGTGTATCACAAATACCGGTTTATCGCCAGGCCCTGCGCACGATCTCCAGCAGCAGCTCGATGTCGCGCGCGCCCTCCCAGGCATCGGTGAGCGGGCGACGACCGTATGCGATGCCATCACGGAAGTGAGCCAGCTCGTTGTAGAAGGCCTCCCGATAGGAGGCGATCGTCCTGGCGATGACGGTTTCCTCGCCGATGGTGCGGATCACCGTGAGCTCAGAGGGGGCGTTCTTGAGATACGGGCTGGGGAACCGCAGGCTGACGATGGCATCCCGCGTCCACACCGCCAGCTCCTCGTCGAAGTGCTTGGTGTCGGTGACGCCGATCTCCCACACGCAACGGAAACGGCCGTAATCCAGCACGGAGACCGTGGTAGGAGGCCCCTCTGCGGCGATGTCGGTGAACAAGATCTGCTTCGGATCGCCGAAGGTGCCGCGCAGGATGGTCATGTCGTGCACGCCGAGGCCCAAGGCCAGCCTGTACCCTGCCACGATGTGCGGCGGCGCCGCCTCCCCGAGCGCCTCGCGATACCGGGCCTCCGCGCGCGCCGCGGCCGCCTGCATCACCTCCTGTGGGACGTCCCCGCCGGTGAGAAGCTCATACGCGTCCTGGATGATCCGCTGGTTGTTATGGCAGAAGTCGTGAACCCGCACAAGGCGAATGTCCTGCAGATTCCGAGTCTCGTCCTGCCAGCGGACAAAGCCCGGATCGTACCGCTTCATGTAAGCGACCATCACGTGGACACCCGCCCGCTCGGCGGCAGCCGCCACCTCGCGGGCCAGAGCCGGCGTCTCACAGAGCGGCTTCTCGACGAACACGTGCTTGCCCCGCTCGATGGCGGCCAGGGCGATGTCGGCGTGGTCAAAGGTAGTACAGATGACGACCGCGTCGATCTCGGCCCGGGCGATCATCTCCCGTGCATCGAGATACCGCCCGGGCACGTGATAGAGCTCGCCGATACCGTTCACCAGCCTGGCCGACAAATCACACACGGCGACCAGCTCGAAGCCGGGCATGGTGTGGAGATACGGGATGTGCATGATCTGGGCGATCTGGCCCAGCCCCACCACTCCGACGCGTATAGGCTGCAACGAAGGCCTCCTTCCGTCCGGATCGTTCAAGGAATCGTGATCACCGCTTTCACAAAGCCAGCCGGCTTCGTAAGCAACGCCCGAAAAGCGTCGTCCACCTGATCCAGCCCAAAGCGATGGGTCACCAGCGGCGCGGTCTGCAACTTGCCGGCGGCCAGCAACGTCAGCCCGCGCCGCATGCAGTCCATCTGGTACCCGGACCGCCGCTCGTGGGCGTTGAGCACCTCCAGCGCCTTCCAGTTCCACAGCTCCAGGTCCACCTGCCGCGGGCCGCCCTGATGATAGCCGAGGATGGCGAGCACACCGTGCTCCCGCGCCATCTGCCCGGCCAGGGTCAGCCCCGCCTGCGTGCCCGAGGCCTCGATGGCCACGTCCACCCCGTGCCCCCTGCCGAGCTGGCTCCAGCTCGTGAGCTTCAGGGCATCGCTCACCTGCTCCGGCTTCAGAGTTTCATCAGCCCCGAAGCGGCGCGCCATCTCCAATGCCTCATCCCGGATGTCCACGCCGATGATGCGGGCCGGACCCTTCATGCGTACCGCTTGCAACATCAGCAGCCCCATGAACCCCAGCCCGACGATGGCCACGGTATCGCCCAGCTCGACCCGGGTGCGCCGCGCCGCGCTGATCACGCAGGAGATCGGCTCGCCCAGGACGATGTCGTATCCGATGCCTTCGGGGATGGGCGCGACGTGAGTGTGCGGCGTCACGGCGTACTCGGCAAATCCCTTCTGGAACAGGCCGGTCACCGCCATCCCGGGACGCACGTCGCGCACCTCGCCGCCCACTTCGACGACCTCGCCCGCCACCTCGTGGCCGAACTCGCGGGGATACGGGCCGCCATCCCCGCGCCAGCCGTGCAGCTCCGAGGCGCACACTCCACAGGCCTTGACCTTAACCAGTACGTCTCGCGGGCCAACACCCGGTGATGGCCGCTCCTCTAGCCGACTGTGTTGTGGTTCAATCAGGACAGACTGTTTCATGGAAAAAGCTCCTTAAGCATTTGTTGGGATTGGGCAAAACAGTGCAGATCATTGGGGCTGTTGATCTCACACCGACGCCTTAACACAGGAACGATTCCTCGCTTCAACTCTTCCGGGAATCCATGCATGGTGAGCTTCCTTTGCTTCGGTCATCCGACCTCCACCACGAGCATGCCGTTTCTCGCCCGCGCCGATGAAAACATTATAGCACACGCGCCTTTGGCCACAGAAGCCTGGTAACCAACACTTTCGGGAACGCTAACCACCGGGCCGACGTCAGAGCACCCTTGCGAACTCAGCGATACCGCCCGTACGTCTGGGCCACCTCGACCAGCTTGAAGATGTTGGCGTCCGGCGTGTCCCGCCCGCATTGATCCCCTGTGGAGAGCACGAAGCCGCCGGGGGCGCACTGGTCAATCAGCCGCTTGGCCTTTTCCTCCACCTGCTCCGGCGTGGCCCGCAGCATGAGCTCGAAGGTATTGATGTTCCCCTTCGTCGAAGGACAAACTCAGCCACTTGTCAATTGAGAAACCCAGTAACCTGTTTGACAGCCACTGGCAGACGTGATACGCTGCGCGTGTCTTGTGGCCATGCGTAAGATGGAGGGGGATCCGTTGGAGATGCACGACGAACTGAGAAAGCTTCCCAGCATTGATCGCTTGCTGCAAACGCCGGACCTGGCGCAGGTGGTCGCCGAGTGGGGGCAAGAACTGGCGACCGACGCGGCGCGAGGGGCTGTCGAGCGCGCCCGCCAGGCGATCCTGGGCGGGCAGCCGTGTCCTGACTCGGAAACGTTGGTTCGGGACGCTTTAGCCGAGGTCCAGCGTGTCACCCAACCATCACTGCGGCGGCTCATCAACGCCACCGGTGTCATCATCCATACCAACCTGGGACGCGCCCCGCTGAGCGCAGCCGCGCGTGCTGCCATGACCGCTGCCGCCGAAGGATACACCAATCTGGAGTACGACCTGACGGCCGGCCAGCGCGGCTCCCGCTATGACCATGCCGTCACCTTGCTGCGCCGACTCACAGGAGCTGAGGACGCGCTGGTGGTCAACAACAACGCGGGCGCGGTGCTGCTGGCGCTGGCGGGCGTGGCCGCCGGGCGAGAGGTGATCGTCTCCCGTGGCCAGCTCGTGGAGATCGGCGGAGGGTTTCGCGTGCCGGAGGTGATGCAACAGAGCGGCGCCCGGCTGGTGGAGGTGGGCACCACCAACCGCACACATCTGCACGACTATCAGGCCGCCATCCAACCGGAGACGGCGGCCCTCCTGAGAGTACACCGTTCCAACTTCCGCATCATCGGCTTCATGGCCGATGTGCCCCTGGCTGAGATGGTCGCCCTGGCCCGCGAGCATGGGCTGGCCGTGGTGGATGACCTGGGTAGCGGCACGTTGCTGGACACAACAGTTTACGGCCTGGCCCCGGAGCCGCGCGTCCAGGAAAGCGTGGCGGCCGGGGCGGACCTGGTGACGTTCAGCGGGGATAAGCTGCTGGGCGGCCCCCAGGCTGGTGTGATCGTGGGGCGCACGCGCTGGGTCCAGATGTTGCGTCGCCATCCCCTGGCCCGCGCGTTGCGGGTGGACAAGCTCACCCTGGCCGGCCTCCAGGCCACGCTGTTGCACTACCTGCGGGGCGAAGCGGAGCGAGAGATCCCTGTCTGGCGCATGATCGCGACGCCGCTGGACGAGCTGACCGCCCGAGCGCAGGCATGGGCGACCGCGCTGACGGCTGCGGGCGTGGCTGCCACAGTCGCCGCAGCAGAATCCACCATCGGCGGCGGGTCACTGCCTGGCGAGACGTTGCCGACGGCCGCCGTGGCACTGGCGCCCCAGTCGGCGGAGACGCTGGGGCGGGCCTTGCGCGAGGGGAATCCCCCCGTCGTGGCACGCATTGCCGAGGACCGGGTGTGGCTGGACCCCCGCACGGTGCAACCGGAGGAAGAAGCAGACCTGCTAGCTGCCGTGCGGGTAGCCTGGGGGCGCGCACATGGCTGAGAGACCAGCGGTGCGCCTGCATGGGCGGGTGATCCGGGCGGGCCGCGCGGAGGGCGTGGCGTTGGTCTCACCCGCGCCCATCGGCTTCCTGGGGGGGGTGAACCCGGACACAGGCGTCGTGATCGAGCCGGGCCATCCCCTGCAGGGACAGAGCGTCGCCGGCCGTGTGCTGGTATTCCCCACCGGTAAGGGGAGCACCGTCGGCTCCTACACGATCTTGCGCTTGCAGCGCAGCGGCCACGCGCCGGTCGCCATGATCAACCAGGAGAGCGAGGCGATCGTGGCGGTGGGGGCCATCATCGCCGACATCCCGATGGTGGATCAGGTGGACATCGCCCGCATCCATACTGGTGATCGGGTGCGTGTGGAAGACGGCATGGTGACGATTTGGCCAGGCGAGGATGCGGTATGAGCGTGGGCGAGCTGGTCTTTGTCAAGTTAGGCGGCTCCCTGATCACGGACAAGACGCGCCCGGCGACGGCGCGAGATGACGTGATCGCCCGCCTGGCAAGGGAGATCGCCCAGGCCCGCACGGCACGCCCGGATCTGCGATTACTGCTGGGGCATGGCAGCGGCTCCTTCGGGCATGTGGTGGGGCGACATTACAGGACGCGAGAGGGTGTACATGACGCTGAGGGGTGGCGCGGCTTCGCGGAGACGGCAGCCGCTGCCGCCCGACTTAATCGTATCGTGACGGACGCGATGCTGGCGGCGGGCCTGCCCGTGTGGTCGGTTCAACCATCGGCGACGGCGCGTTGCCGGGATGGCCGGCTGATCGCGCTGGGCTGGGAGACCATCCAGCAGGCGTTGGCGGTGGGATTGATCCCCCTGATCTACGGGGATGTGGCATTGGATGAAGTGCGTGGTGGCACCATTGCTTCGACGGAGGAGTTGTTTGCGTTTCTGGCGTCCCTGCTGCGGCCGCGCCGCATCATCCTGGTGGGCGAGGTGGATGGCGTGTTCACAGCGGATCCGTTGCGTGATCCCGCCGCTCGTCCTGTTCCGCTGTTGACTCCCCGGACCATCGCGTCAGGGGGTATCGGTCTGGGCGAGGCACGTGGGATTGACGTGACCGGCGGGATGGCCAGCAAAGTGGCGACGATGAGCGAGTTGGTGCAGCAGATGCCTGGGTTGGAGGTTCACTTGATTGGTGGGCAACTGCCGGGGCGCCTGGCCCAGGTGCTTATCAACCCGGTTTACCCGACCGGTACTCGCATCCGGCGTGGATAACCGCCCAGTCCCACTCTCAAAGGGGAGATTTCGGCGATCTATTTGCCACGGCCTCTGAAAACAGGTATAATCCTCTCGCTTATCACGTGTTGTATGTTTCGTATGGTGTGCTACCCAACGAAATACGGAACACGGTCTGGATAGCTGATCAATAAGGATGTGAGCATGTTAATTACGGCGGTGTCGTTTTTCGTTGTGTTAAGTGTGTTGGTGCTGGTACATGAATTCGGCCACTTCGTCGTCGCCCGGCGTAATGGCATCGTCGTGGAGGAGTTTGGACTAGGCTATCCGCCGCGTGTGGCGAAGTTGTTTGAGCGTGACGGCGTCCTGTACACCTTGAACGCGATCCCGTTCGGCGGCTTTGTGCGCATGCGTGGGGAGGATGGCACTGAGGGGCCAGGCAGCTTCACTTCACGACCAAAGCGGGTGCGGGCGGCCGTGTTGCTGGCCGGGCCTGGCATGAATTTCCTGCTGGCTGTGGCGTTGTTTACGGCCTCGTTTATGTTGGGGCGGCCCATGGTGGCGCCGGGCGCGGCTGTTACGGCTGTGATGCCTGGTTCACCCGCGGAGGCGGCAGGGCTCCAGCCCGGTGATGTAGTCGTGACGATGGCAGGTGAGCCGGTAAGAACGCCGGACGATTTGGTACGCGTCACACGTAAATATCTGGGCCAGCCGATCACTCTGACGGTGCGCCGGGGTGTAGAAACGTTAGAAGTCAGCGTCACTCCGCGTACTCAGCCGCCAAAGGGAGAAGGGCCGTTGGGTGTGGCTATCCGCACAGCGACCGAGATCCGGCGTGTGCCTCTGGGCGAAGCTTTTATCAATGGGCTGGGAGCAACGGCTATCTTCGTGGTGATGACACTCGCTTTGCCTGTCATGCTGCTCCGCGGGCTGATTCCGGTTGAGGCTGCCCGCCCGGTTGGGCCGTGGGGGATCGCCCAACTGGCGGGAGGTGCAGTAGAGACTTCCGTTGCCATTGGCATGGCATTCCCCATCTTGCAATTGATGGCGATCTTGAGTGCAGCATTAGCGGTGACCAACCTGCTGCCATTACCTGCGCTGGATGGTGGCCGCCTGTTGTTCGTGATCATTGAGGCCGTTCGGGGGCGCCGCGTAGATCCTGAGAGGGAAGGGTTGGTTCATCTGGTTGGCATGGCTTTTCTGCTCACGTTGATGATCTTGATCACGTATCAGGATATCGTGCAAGGCGTTCCTCGGATTGACTGGGGGGGGCCGGGGTTGTAAAGGCCTGCCACCAAGGGTCTCGACCTGGAGGAGCGAAGCCGCCGGTTTCGCTCCTTTGTCTGAGAGCAGAGCATGTGACGCGGGCCTTAAATGGCCGGGTGGTCCGATGGAATGTAGCCGGTGTGGTGTAGAAATTCACCGGGGACTGCCGGTTTGTCCGGTGTGTGGTGCCCGGCTTCGCGCTCGACCGCCAAAGATACGCTGTCGTTACTGTGGCAATCGCTTCTCGGCTGATTTGACCTTATGTCCACGCTGCGGGCGAGAACGACGATCTGGGGGACCTTCACCGACGCTGTGGGCTGGCGTGTTGGTGGCCATCGTCTTGGTTGCGGCCGGATGGATGGGTCTGCCACCTCTTAAGGGGTGGTGGGCAGCCTTGGTTGGGCAATTACCCGACCGGGCGGACCTGGCGGCGTTGATGAGCACAGCCCTTCCTACGATAGAGTTCGCGACCGGGGTCGGCACCCCAGAGCCTGGTGAGGCTATCGAGATCGTACAGGCGACACCAACGCCTGAATTGCCGACAGATACGCCCACCCCTGAAGCGACTGAGGAAACGGCAACGCCGACGCCCGAGCCACCAACACCGACAGATACATCTACTCCTCCCATCGCCACACCCACGCAGACGTCCACACCGGCTCTCCAGGAGGGGAATGTCTACCTGGTGGCGCCTGGGGACACGCTGAGCACGATCGCTCGTCGCTTCGGTGTGACGGTCGAGGCGATTGCGCGTGCCAACAATATCGCAGACGTCGCGACCCTGCGGGTCGGTCAATCATTGATTATCCCGCAGGCAAGTGAAGTGCCACCGCCTTCATCGCAGCCTGAGGGCATTGTCTACCTGGTAGCGCCTGGAGACACGTTAAGCATTATCGCCCGTCGTTTTGGCGTTACAGTGGAAGAGTTAGCTCGCTTGAACGGCATCGAAGATACGAGCCGGTTGCAGGTCAATCAACGGTTGCTGATCCCGGTGTCGGAAGCAGTGCAGCCTACTCCTACACCCAGGCCTACACTCGTGCCCACACCTACGCCCACGCCGACGGCGGCACTGGTATACCCGGCGCCGCAGCTTCTCAGCCCAAGCGACGGCACGCCCTTCCTGGAGGGCGATCAGGCGTTCATCGAGCTGCGCTGGCAAGATGTAGGGCCACTCCAGCCAGGTGAGGTATATGTAATTCACCTGGGCTATCTGGTGGCGCAGGATCAGGTCAGTTGGTTTTATGAGGACACGGTACAAGGAACCAGTTGGCGGGTACCCAGTGCTTTCCAGTTGTTAGCGCCGCAGGAGCTGGGACGCACCTTTCGCTGGTACGTGCAGGTGGAGCAGATCTATCGGGATGCGAGTGGTGGGATCACCAGACGGGTGCCGCGCAGTCCGAACAGTGCCATCTGGAGCTTCAGTTGGAGATGAGGTTTCACAGTGAGCAGTAAAGCCTGCTCAGCAGGGCTTGCTATAGTTTGCTACAGGAGGTAAGCCGGCGTGTTGCCGGCAGCGATCGGGGTGAGAACGAAAGCTGATATTCATGCAGTGTTGGCACGCCTGGCCGATATGGAAAGGCCGCCCACTTTGTCTACTTTATACGATCTGTCCGATTTGGGGCGTGAAGAGGTCCTGTACTTTCAAGCTCAGTGGGGTAATCTTCCAATACGACGCCGGCGCTGGATCGTCCGCAATCTGGTAGAACTGGCCGAGGAGCGCGTGGAACTCTTCTATAACCCCCTTTTCCGTTGGCTATTGGGCGATTCAGATCCGGAGGTGCGCGTGCAGGCGATCGAAGGTCTATGGGAGGATGAGGACGTCAGCCTGATCAACCCGTTAATGCGTATGTTGCGTGAGGATACCGATGTGGCTGTGCGCGCGGCTGCAGCCAGCGCGCTGGGACGATTCGTCTTACTGGGTGAACTGGGGGAGATTGAGGCTCCCCTGGCGATGGCAGCAGAGAAAGCGCTTCTGGCCACGATCCACACCCCCACGGAGTCGGTAGAGGTACGTCGGCGAGCGGTGGAGGCGGTCGCCTATTCTGGCGAGTCTGGTGTGCGGGATGTGATCCGAAACGCCTACTACGACGAGGATGAGCTAATGCGAGTAAGCGCCGTGTTTGCCATGGGACGCAGCGCAGACCGGTACTGGCGTCATATTGTGATGGAAGAGCTGAACAGCGATCTGCCAGCTATGCGTTTTGAGGCCGCCCGCGCCTGTGGGGAACTGGAGCTACGTGACGCTGTGCCGTCACTGGCCGCACTGATGGAGGACGAAGATGTCGAAGTCCGCCAGGCAGCATTGTGGGCACTGGGGCGCATCGGCGGCCGTGAGGCGCGCCGCATCCTCCTGAAATATGCCGAGAGCCCAGAAGAGGCCATTCGCGAGGCCGCGGAGGCTGCATTAGAGGAGCTGGCCTTCGGGGAGGACGCCTTACGGTTCACTGTCTACGAGCTGGAGGGCGAAGACGAGGACGATGAAGACGACATGGCGTTCTGGGACTTCATGGGCGATGAGGAAGAGGCCGGTTGAAGAATGAATGAGGCAGACAATGGGTAAGGGTCAACAGCAAGACGGGAAATCCGGGGAGTCTCCTACGCCACAGGAGCAGCCGGAGTGTGGGCCCGACAAAGATCAGGAACGGGCACGCCATGTGCGAGAGCTTTTGAACCAGGGTGCTCGCCTGTTGAGTTATCATCGGCCGGGAGAGGCGGCGATCGCGTTGGAGCAGGCGTACGCCCTCCAGCCCGACGATGTCGCTGTGGCGATTAATCTGGGCGGCGCTTACGTGATGCAGGGACGGTTCTCGAAGGCGGTGCCCGTGTTAGAGGCTGCGGCCGAGCGGGAGCCAGATAACCCTATGGTGTGGACGAACCTGGCGGCGGCTTACCTGGGTCGGTTGGAGTTATCCAGCCTGCAGATGCAGGATAAAGCCATCGCTGCCTTTGAGCGGGCACTGCTGGCCGACCCCCAGGCACCAAATGTGAACTACAACCTGGGGTTGATCTACCACGCCCGCGGTGATCTGAAGCGAGCCTCGGCACACTTCTGGCGGGCGCTGGAAGTGGACCCGAGCGATCGGGACGCGCGCCTGTGGCTGGATCGCATTCAGCGCGCCGGGCAGCCGGATGCTCAGGATGAAGATGCCTCCGCTGGGGAACCGGACGGCCCAAATGACCGTTCTAATTAAGTAAGGCCGACTCGAAGCTCGTTGGGCGATGACATGGTCGGCGGCGCGCAGTTTAATGTACCAATGTTGCTTGATTCTGGAGCCGATGTCACTTTGGTTCCTCAAATCTCCGCAGATCAACTCGGTGTGGCTGTTATTCCAGGCGTGAGTTATGAGATCACAGGTTTTGATGGCAGCACGAGTTTTATGTCGGCTGTTCAGCTTGAGTTGATCTTCCTGAACAAGGTTTTCAGATGACGGTTGGCTATGAGCCTTCTTACCGTGCTCTGCTGGCATCGGGCGAGCTTCGGCGGCGGGCGGCGCTGGCCCACGAGATGTTGCGAGATTGCGTGGGATGCGCTCGACACTGCCATGTAGATCGGCTGGCCGGGCAGCGCGGGTCCTGCCGCACGGGCGAGCGCGCTGTAGTCTCCAGCTACTTTCCGCATTTTGGCGAAGAGGATTGCCTGCGCGGCTGGCGCGGCTCAGGGACGATCTTCTTCTCGTGGTGCAACCTGCGCTGCCAATTTTGCCAGAACTTTGAGATCAGCCAGTTGGGTGAGGGGCGGGAGGTTGGCCCGGAGGAGCTGGCTGCGATGATGCTGGATCTGCAAGCCCAGGGTTGCCATAACATCAACCTGGTCTCACCCAGCCACGTGGTGCCGCAAATCCTGGCTGCTCTGGTCATCGCTGCAGAAGCAGGCCTGCGCATCCCGTTGGTGTATAACACTGGCGGTTACGATTCTCTGGAGACTTTGCGCCTGCTGGACGGTGTGGTTGACATTTATATGCCGGACATGAAATACGCAGATGAAGCGATCGCTCGTCGGCTGTCCGGCATATCTCATTATCCTGCTGCCAATCAGGCGGCTGTCAAGGAGATGCACCGTCAGGTGGGCGACCTGGTCATTGATGAGCTGGGGGTGGCGCGGCGAGGATTGCTCGTGCGGCATCTGGTCTTGCCTGACGGGCTGGCGGGGACAGGTGAGATCGCTCGTTTCCTGGCGGAAGAGGTGTCGCCGCACACCTACATCAACGTCATGGGCCAGTACCACCCGGCCTATCGAGCCGCGGAACACCTTTCATTGAGCCGACCGGTGACGCCGGCTGAAGTGCGCCGGGCAGAGGCGATCGTGCGCGCAGCCGGGCTTGATCGGCTGGATCAGCGTGTTCGCCCGCGCGGGCTAATCTGGGTGGTGGAGTAAGCATATTGATGGACGATCCGGTGGGCCAACCAGGGTCACTGCCATCTGTTGCACAGCCGGTTCCTGCTGAGGTAGACCACGCCCGCCCGACCGCGTCGGTCACTCAGATTGATGCTCGTCCGTGGGCGGCCTATCGCGGCCTGCGTTCCAACCCCGAGCGGCTGGCCTGGACCATTCTCATCATCGCCTTCACGATCTTCTGCACTTTGGCTGTCACTATTCCTCTCGGCATCCGCTGGTTGATCCTCTATTCCACCGAACCGGAGCCGGCGCGTGTGGATGTTCTGGCTGGCACAGGGGCCGTATTGGTCGTATCACCCGGTGGACGCGAGCCGGCTGCGGTAGAGTCCTCGCGCGGGATCAAAGAGGGGGATACCATCCGCTCGGCGCAGGCTCGGGCTATCCTCACCGTTGAGGAGTCAGACGAACCCGAGAACGTCCTCAGCACAGTTCAGCTTTACAGCGAGACCGAACTCACAATGCGCAAGGCGCGGCAACCCCGGTTCCGCCTCAGCCGGGAACCTTATCGGATCGAGTTCGATCTCCACAGGGGGCGAGTGCGCGTGCTTAACCTGCAGCCTCTCCACCGGGCGTTGGAAGTGCGCGTCTACACTCCACATGGGGTCGTGGATCTCACTGGCGGAAGCTTCTCAATCGAGGTTCAAGAGAATGAATCCCAGGTAACGGTGCGGGCAGGGAAGGCTACTGTCCAATCGGGTGACCGCGCCGTCGTGGTCCACACAGGTGAGCGTACAGTGCTGCGCCAGGCTGTGCCGCCTTCAGAGCCATTACCGGCCGCGCAGAATCTGTTAGTTAACGGCAGTTTTGAGGAGGATCTGGCCCCTGTCTGGCAGGTGGGCACTTATCGGCAGTCGCCGAATATTGCTTCCGCCACCGTTGAGGTGGTGAATGTGGGTGGCCGGCGAGCAGTCTACTTCTCTCGCCGCGCTGAAGAGGGGGTGCACACAGAGGCCTGGATCGAGCAGGTGCTGGATAAAGATGTGCTCGACTACGAGCATGTGAGCGTGCGTCTGGATGTGCGGCTGATCAACCAATCTTTGCCGGGTGGTGGCTATCTGAGCTCCGAGTTCCCGCTCATGGTGCGGCTCAACTACACCGATATCTATGGCAAGCAACTGGAATGGGTGCACGGCTTTTACTATCGAGATCCTGACCCGAACAGCAACTGGCCGATCATTAACGGCGAAAAGATCCCTGCCTACGCCTGGTACCCCTACGAATCCCCCAATTTGCTGGAATTGCTGCGGGAGACGCGTCCGGCTCGGTTGAATTCTATCCGCATCTATGCCTCTGGTTGGAACTATCAAAGCATGGTTTCAGAAGTGGGTGTGATCGCCCGCTGAGCGGTTCCGTTTTCCCCATGATCCCTCTACCTGGTTTCGCCACTTCCTCTCCTCACCATGACGTTTTTGTTCTCGTGGTGTCACTGGCTCTCTTTCTGGGATTGTCCCTTTATCAACTCTCCCTGCCCGGCCTTCACTACGACGAAGCGCGTGAAGCGGGGGTGAACGCGATGCAGCTTTTGCGTGGGCTGCCGGTGGACCCCTTTCGCGGCGCGGCCGTGCGCGTAGGTGGGCAGGCGTTTCCTTTGATGGTGCAGGACTACATCGGCGCGCTCAACATCTACCTGGTCATCCCCTTCCTGGCGGCCGGGGGGATTAACCCGACGGCGCTACGTCTGCTACCCGTGCTGACGGCCGCGCTCACGCTGATCCTGGCGCATCGGCTGGCCAGGCGGCTGGCCGGCTCCCTGGCGGCCGGAGTCACTGTGCTGCTGTTGGCCGTCAGCCCCTCGTTCGTCTTCTGGAGCCGGCAGGGCATCTTCGTCACCAACGTCACGGCGCTGCTGGCGGTAGCAGCAGCCGGGCTGGCACTGCATGTGGCGCGGCGTGGCCGGCACAGCGATTGGGCAGCTTTGGGAATCACATGCGGGCTGGGCCTGTGGGCTAAACTGCTGTTCATATGGGTCATCGGGGCGGGCGTGGCTGTAGCATTGGTCGTGTGGCTGAACCGAAGATGGACGAAGGGGCAGGGGGGCAGGGGGGCTGAGGTGCATGGGAGACAAGGTGACGCGGTGACATGGAGACACGGAGACACGGAGATTCGTCCTGTCTCCGCGTCTCGCCGTCTCCGCGTCTCCCTCTCCCCGTGTCTCCCTGTCTCCCCTGCCCCTCCGCTCCTCTGCTCCTCCGCACACTTAGCCTGGCTGGTTGGGCCAATGATGGGGTTAGCTGGCTTGCTGGTGGGCATGGCCCCCTTGCTGGTTTTCAATTTACAGACGGGCGGCACCCTGGTCTCCATTTTCTCTAATCTCGATCGCTCCTATTACGGGGTGAGCAACGCCGATTTCCTGCACAACCTGGGGCGGCGCGTTTCGCAGTTGTACGCGTTGCTGAACGCGGAGCACTTCTGGTACCTGGGCGAGGCGATTCCCAATCGGTTGGCGCCCTGGCTGATGATGGCACTGCTGGTGCTGGCTTTCCTCGCCTGGATTATAGGCTCTCCCCGACAGCCGGGTCTGTTGCTGCCGCTGTTGGGGGGTATAGCCTTCGTCGTCTTCTACGTGATCCAGAGCTCGTTTACTGTCTCGGACCTGTTTATCACGCATTACGCCGCCGGACTGCCGTTTGTGTTGCTGGTCGCCGGGCTGGCGGCTGGCACGGTGGCGCGAGCGGCGGGACGATCGGGGGCCATTCTGGTTCTGACCCTGGTGCTGACCTGGGCTGCCAGCGACCTTGTGACAGATGTGCGTTATCATCGGGTGCTGGCCTTCACCGGCGGGCACGGCACCCACTCCGATGCCATTTACGGCCTGGCCGGTCACCTGATCCAGCGGCCGGATCAGCCGACGGTGGCGCTGGATTGGGGGATAGATGCGCCAGTGCGCTTCCTGACCGCTGGCCGGGTGAACCCCATCGAGCTGTTCGGGTATGCCCGGTTGGACGCGCCCGACCCCGACCTGGCCGCGCGCTTGCAGCCCTTCCTGGAGCGCCCGGACACCCTCTACCTCTTTCGCGCGCCAGAGGATACCGTGTTTCAAGGCCGTCGGCAGTTGTTGGAGGAGTTGGCGGGCCGGATGGGACGTCGCGTTGTGGAGGAGGAAGTGGTGCGGGAGCGCACGCGCCGCCCCGCCTTCGTGGTCGTGCGCATCGAGCCCTCATGATCTTCAATCCCTGATCCCAATCTCCCCTATTGCTGTACCCGTGCCATTATGTTATAATTTTGTTTGCAGGTTTAACTTGATTTTCTCCTCCACATAGGTGTTCTGACGTAGGGCTCTCCAGGAGGGCGACATGCGTATTGAAGATTTCCCCCGTCCCAAAGACGACAATGGCCGTGGCGTGCACTGGTCGGCGAGCGTCTATCATCCCAGTGGTTCAGCGCTGGATTTCTGGATCGCTGAGCTGCAGGCCATGAAGATCAAGTGGGTCAAGCTGTTGGACGACGGCGGCGGCTCTTCACTGGAGCTGTGTCAGCGCTTGTTGGCCGCTGACATCATGCCGATCGTGCGAATGTATCGCGGGACACCGAACCCGGGGCATATCGGTGGCCGCGAGGAGGATGCCATCCGGCGACTGGCCGCTGCCGGCGTCCGCTACTTCGAGACCAACAACGAGCCGGATCTTCCTGCCGAGTGGAGCACCCACATGCCCGACAACTGGCTGGAGATCGTGGTGGATAACTTCATTTACGACGCGGACCGTGTGTTGAACGCAGGCGGCTATCTGGCTTTGCCAGCGATGGGGCCGGGCAGCAAGGACAATCCCATCGGGCTGGTCGTGCGCAAAGGGCGCCGTGACTTGTTCGAGCGGGGCTGTTGGGTGGCCATCCACAACTACACGCTCAACCACCCCCTCGATTATCCTGATGACGATGTGAACCAACTGGGCAAGCCGTTGACTCAAGAGGAGTATGATTACTTCGGCGCGTGGGCCTGGGATCACCGGCCGTTAGAGATGATCAATCAGTTGCGGGCAGAACGTAAGAACCCGGGCGCGACGGTCTACGATGACCCCAACTGTTTCCGCGGCTACCTGTGGACGGCGCGCATGATCGAAGAGGCGCTGGGGTTCATGGTGCCGATCATGTCCACGGAAGGGGGGCCAGTCGTGGGCTGGGGGGACGATAAACGTTACCCCAAGGTGATCCCTATCCAGCAGGCCGAATGGCAGAGGGAGATTTGCCGCTTCTTTCAGGAAGAGGCGCCCGATTACTACTTTACCTGCTGCACCTGGCTGATCGCCGCGCGCCGCCTGGGTGATTTCAACATGGCCTGGGAACAGATGAGCTGGTACACTAACGCCTGGGATCAGCAGTTTGGGCTGAGCGGGCAACTACCGGTGGTCCAGGCGCTCAAAGATCTGCCCAGCGTCTCGCGTCTAGGGCCTCGCGGCAACTCGATGGTGACAGGCCGCGTGTTGCGTCAGGATACCAGCCAGCCGCTGCCGCAGTTCCCTGTGATCCTGAGGCCCGTGAGCGAGCCGGCCAGGTCGCGCCAGACGGCCACCAACGAGGCGGGAGCTTATGCCTTTGATCGGGTGGCTGCCGGTGCCTATGATCTGGCAGCCGGGCACGGTGGCGTGGCACAGCGGATCCAGGTGCCTGACGATGCGACGGTGGAGGCAGAGCTGCGGGTGCCGGCAGGCAATTTCAGCAGCCTGAGCGGCCGCGTGGCCGACACGCGGGGCACTCATCTGGGCAACGCACCGGTCCGTTTGCTCACACTGCTGGGGCAGGAGGTGGCCAGCACGATCACCGATCGTGATGGCCGCTATCGCTTGGAGGGGTTGCCAGCCGGCAATTTCCGCCTGGAGGCGGCGGAGGGTGATCAGCGCGTGCGCATTGACGGCATCGTGCTGGATGGGTTCGAGGCTCGCACTCTGGACATTACCGTGCCCGCGCCGGCCGGGTACATCTACGCTGTTGCTACCAAGCGGCTGCTCCCCCGTGAGGAGACAGGAGGACGCCGCGTATTTTATGGCAAAGTGCTCGATCCCTCAGGCAACGGCATCAACGGCATCACTCTGGAGATGCGCTGGGTGGGTGCCGCGCCAGGCACCCAGTTCCCGCGCAAGCGTACCGGTCACGATCCATTTCGGCCAGCCGGTATGTTCGAGTTCGTGCACACCCCGGGTGAATTCATGCTTCAGGTGATGCAGGGCGATTGGGAGAGCGAGATCGCCGATGGACTGAAGACGGTCGGCATCCCCGGTCGTGAGGACGATGCCATCACCTGGGAGGTGAACTTCCAACTCCGCCCGTTCAGCGTGGGACAGGCCAGCGTGGTACGCGGCCAGATCCCGGGAAGCGCAGAGGGTGCCCGGCTCTTCTTGCTGGAGAGCGCGCGCGGTCAGCGTTGGACGACGACCGTGGGCGCAGACGGCCATTTCGCTTTCACAGACCTGGGGCGTGGCGTCTATACGTTGGAGCTGGAGGGGATCGGTGTGATCCGCGACCGTATTAACCTGGACGGCCAGAACGAGGCTGAGGTGCTTTTCCCCATGCAAGGCATGATCCAGGGCACCGTGCGCGGCGCTACGCCTGGCGCGAGCATAGTGCTGCGGCCGTTGGTCCCCGGTTGGAATTGGACGCGTCAGGCTATCGTCAGCGCTTCGGGCAATTACCGATTTGCCAATCTACCCGCTGCGCCCTATGAGATCGAGCTGGACCCCCAGCACAAGGTGCAGGCGGTGTGTGACGGGTTGGGGATGTTCACCGCGCCGGCTATTGACCTGGGTGAGGCGGCGCGGGGCGTGTTGCGCGGTCAGGTGTTGGACGCCGGGGGGACGCCTCAGACGGGCCTGCTCGTCCAGTTGCGGCGGGAAGGGAAGGAGATCGGCGAGTCCACTACAGATGACGAAGGGCGGTTCTCCTTCGGCGGCCTGGCTCAAGGCACCTACGAGTTAAGCGTCCCTGCGCTGGAACTGACGCGCTCCGGCATCGCCCTTGATGGCGTATCTGAGACGACGCTCGTGTTGACGCCGGGTGCCAAGGTGTTGCCGTTGTACCTGTTGTTCGGCTCGCCTGAGGATGCCGATACTCGCACAGCGATGTGGCTGGCGCAGCCTTACCTGGCCGCCAGTCGCTCGGCGGCGGGCTTCAGCCTGCAGGAGGCAATGCAGGCCAGGCGTGTACTCATTGTAGGAGGCGAGGATGTGATCAGCGCCGATGATGAGCACGCGCTGCGGGAGGCCGGCTGCGTGGTCCATCGCCTGGCTGGTGATCAGCCTGGCGGTTACAGGCTCTATGGAATCGAACAGGCGTTGAAGGAGTTGGCGCAGGGCGTTGGTTAAGCCGGGGGAGGTACCCATGAGCCATTGGGGGCGACGATTTCTGGCGTGGGTGATCGGCCGCCCACCTGAAACGGTCGAGCTTGAGAGAACAGAAGAGGTGGCTCTTGAGCAGCAACGGGGAGATCTTTCGGGTTTATCCTCCAGAGGAGAGGTACACGATATGGGCAATCAACCGATCAATGACGCCGAAGCTTACGGGGTACGCGTGATCCAAACCACGGTGGCGCCTGGGGCATCGCTGTGGCGAACGGTACGGGTGCATCACCTGACGCCAGAGGAGAACGGTGGCAGGCATCACATCTTCCTGGACATGCTCGACGAAGCCGGTCAGCGCATCATGGGTGCACAGGCTCGGGTGACATGGGATGGCGGCGAACAGACTGTGACGATAGATAAACCGGCGACGGAACCGGGCACTAATTTCCCTATGTGGAAGTGGCAGGTGTGTGCGGTGGAGGGGCTGGGGTTGCCCTCAGATCGGGTGGAGAACCTGCACACGGGACACCCGGACGAAGCGCCAGGGAACACGCTCTTCCACCATTCGTTCCTGGTGGTATTTCAACGTATGACGGTGGCAGCGCCGCGAGCCGAGAGCGTGCTGGCCGGGCGGGTGCACAACGGCGCTGGTCAGACCGTGCTCCTGTTGCGGGACGGCGTACAGGTGGCCCAGGCCGTGGTCGGAGGAGATGAGCGTTTCCGCTTCGATGGGTTGCCCGCGGGGCAGTACGCGGCTCGGGTGACAGGGACAGATGTTATCTCTGAGCCCGTGGCTCTGGATGGGCAGAACAGCGCTGAGATCGAGTTGACGGTGCCGCTGGCGACTGGCGTGATCGAGGGATGGGTCCATGGTGGAGCCGGGCGCACGGTGTTGGCGTTACGAGACGGCACTACCGAGGCGGGGCGAGCCACGGTGGCAGGGGATGAGTCGTTCCGGATCGAGAGGCTTAGCTCTGGAACGTACGTCGTGGCCGTGGAGGGGACGGTCGTGCTCAGCCAGGCCATCGCGCTGGCCGCAGGCGCGACCGAGACCCTGGAATTGACCTTGCCTGCGGAAGGTGGCGAGCCGGGGGAGCGCGCGCTGGCGCATTATGTGCTGCTCGGACCCGTGGATGCACCAGGTGAGCAGGTCAATTTTCTGTTGGCCACCGAGTACATCGCCCGCTTCCGCCTGGCGTTTGGTTATTCGCCGGTAGATGCCCGCCAGGCTGCCCGCGTCACTATCGTCGGCGACGGGTACGGGCCGGCGGAGGAGGCAGAGCTACTGGCGTCTGGCTGCCAAGTGGAACGGATTGGTGGCGGGCCGGAAGCCATACGAGTGGCGTTGGCCGCGCGCATCGCCAGTGGGCAGCCGTAGCTGCATTAGTTGGAATGGGCGGAAGCGGGCTGAGATTGAAAGGCCTCTGAGCTATCACCCTTTGACGGAAGAGATGACCGGCATTACAATATCATCAAGATACCATTCGCTTCGGCGGGCAATCGGCTGAGGTGAGAACGTGACAACAATCCCGTCTCTGACTAAAGAAGAAAAAGAGCGGTTTCTTCAAGCTCTGCGCAAGGACGCGGTTTTCCGTGAAGAGGTTCGGCGTCTGTTGCTGGACGAGATGCAAACCTCGATGCAGAACCTTCAGGAGGCTATCCAGAGACTTGTCGCGCTCCATGAGCGGGACACCACATTTCTACGGGAAGGGTTCGAGACCCTGCGCCAGGCTATCCATGCCACGAATCAGCAGATTCAAGAGAACGGCCGCCAGATCGCCGCTTTGACCGAGCGCATGGAACGTGTTGAGGCTCAGATCGC
>DAOUAJ010000289.1:0-5235 GCA_034433615.1 Anaerolineae bacterium
CCCACTATACCCCGCACAGCAGCACGCGAAGGCATCGGACGAGAGGTGGCAACCCAACTGATCGAGATGCAAGGCGGGCAGGTGGTTTATGAGAATGAGGATAAAGCGTGGTGTGTCAGAGTTGAGATGCCACTGGCAGGCCCCCATCATGTCCTGATCATTGATGACATGTCAGATCTCACCAGCCTGTTCCAGCGCTTCACGACCCGCTATGCCATCGAGGTGATCGGCACGGCAGGCGCCACCCAGGCGTTCGAGGTGCTGAAGAACCTCACCCCTTCCCTGATCCTGCTAGACGTGATGCTACCCCGGCAGGATGGGTGGGAAATCTTGCAGACCCTCAAGGCGAATCCGGCCACCGCCCATATCCCGGTGGTGATCTGCTCGGTCCTTAATGAGCCGGGGCTGGCCGCCGCCCTGGGCGCCGATGGTTACCTCAGAAAGCCGGTCAATCAGGAAGCGTTGCTCCAGGAGATATCGCGGTGGCTGAACCTGGCTCCGGCGCCGGCCGCAATGCCGTCGTGAGGGCCCGCAGCAGCCTGAGCCACTCGCTGGCAGGGAGTGGGCGCGGCAGGGTCAACGTCATTTCTCCGCTGAATTGGGTAGCTTGTTCCCCCAACTCCGTCGCCGTCACGACGATCACGGCAACACCAGCCAGTTCTGGCTCCTTCTGCAGTTCCTCTAAAACGTCAAGCCCATCCAATCCTGGCATCAGGAGATCCAGCAACATCAGGTCCGGGCGTTCACTGCGGACGACGTCCAGCGCCATAGCACCACCGTAGGCCTGCAACACCTGTACCTCCGGCCACTCCGCATGGATGATGCGAGCCAGCAGGCGTACCATCGCTGGATCATCGTCAACGATCAAGACCTTGCCAAAGCTCTGCGGCATTCGCGCCAGGGCCCGACGGAGGGCCTCACGCGTGACCGGTTTTAACAGGTAGTCGGTCGAATGTAGTCCGGTCGCCAACCTTGGGCGCGTCGGCAGCGGACAACTGATCAACGGCACATCACTGCAACGTGGGTCATGCAATATCGCTTCCGATTCCGCCTTGCGCTCGGCATCAATAATCACGGCCGTTGGGCGCAGGCGGGCCACAGCGTCGAACATCTCGGTTGTGGAGCTGGCCAGTTTGATGTGATAATCCTCCAGGTGGCGCTGAAGCATGATCGCCGCGCTGGGGTCATCATGCCACACGACCAGGATACGTTCTGCTCCGTCACCCGAAGGCGATGCCAGGCTGACCAGCTCAGACTTACGGGTATCTTCCAGGGAAGGGGACAAGGGCAAAGAAAAACCGAACAGGCTTCCCCGGCCCAGCTCACTCTCTACCCAGATTCGACCGCCGTGAAGCTCAACAAAGCGCTTACTGATGGCCAGCCCCAGGCCGGTGCCGCCGTGCTCTCGCCGGATGGTGTCGTCCACCTGATAGAACTCCTCGAACACGCGGGACAGCACCTCCGGCGCAATCCCTGGGCCGGTATCAGCTACAGTGACAATGGCCTCGCCACTTTTTACCGCCAAACGGACTGTGATCCCTCCAGCTTTCGTAAAACGGGCCGCGTTGCTGAGCAGATTGAGGATCACCTGGCGGATACGGGTGACGTCGAGAGAGAGGGTGACAGGTTCGGAAGGGAGGTCAAGGGTTAGCCTCAACCCTTTGGCCTCGATCATCCCCTGGATCATGCGTATAGCTTCCTCTACCACCTGGCGCAGGTCACCTCTCTCCTTGCTCAGCGGCATGCGGTCAGCCTCGATCTGGCTGAGATCGAGGACATCGTCAATCAGGCTCGAGAGATGCTTGGCATTCCGGTAGATGGCGTTCAGATCGCCCCGATAGGCGGGGGGTAACGCCTGGCCATAGCTCTCAGGCGCAGTGACCATGATCTCGCTGAAGCCGATGATCAGGTTCAAAGGGGTGCGCAGCTCATGGCTGACGTTCGCGACGAAGCGGGCCTTGGCTTGCCGGGCTTCTTCAGCCTGTTGGCGGGCCCAGGCCAGAGCCTCGTTCGCCCGGCGCAACCGGTAGTAGGCCAGGTCGAGATCTTTAAGAGTGCTGGACAGTTGGCTACGATGAAGTTGGGCCTCGCGCGTGCGCTGCTCGGCCAGCAGGTAACTCTGGTACATCCAGTCCACCACCAGGTAGAAATTACGAGCGAAAGCCCACGCCACTAGGGCGGTGAGGTTGATCACAAGAGCGACCCCCGGCACGAACAAGGTATGCCCGGTGGTCTTGCCCCCGAGTGGAAAAGCAAATACGAGCATCAGGTCAACCAGCCCAGCGCCGACGAAGCCAAACCACGGACGAGTCAAAGTTCCCGCGATCAAAATGGGGATCGCGTAGAGATAGGCCAGATCGGGGATGCCCATCAAGGCCATGGTAAGCATGATCGCCAGAGTGAGGGTTACCAGAAGACCAGGCACGACGAGAACGGGGGTGCGCTGCGAGGTCAAGTAAGCGATGACTATAGACACCAGCAGCCAGAGAAAGACTGCCAACGCTTTACCCGCCGTTTGCGGTTGGCCAAACAATGACACCATCATCCACAGCCATGCGATGACCAGGCTGACCGCGAACAGACGCCAGGCCGTCACCAGGCGTAACTCAGTCAGAAGACGCTGTGTCTTGTCAAACTCCATCTCCACAGTTGACCTCATCGCTGACCTCCTCACGTTGTTTCAGTTTCCCGTTTCCCAGATGATCAGCAATCCAAATTGTACCACGCCGTCGTAAGGCCAAGAAGTCGCCTACAACCCGAAATCGAGATATAATAAACGCGGAAAGTCATCTGATCCAAAAGGAGAAGTAAAATGCGCACCCCAAACCGATCGCTGTCCACCCCAACTGTACTGAGCGGCCTGGATGTCCTCCGGCGGGACGGCCATCCCTGGCTGCGCGGCCGGCGCGTTGGGCTTATCACCAACCCTACAGGTATCACCCACGACCTGCAGAGCGGCATTGACGTCCTGTACCGCCACCCCGATTGCCGCCTGGTCGCCCTCTACGGCCCGGAGCACGGGCTGCGAGGCGACGCGCAGGACGGTGTCCACGTGGAGACGGCGGCCGACCCCCGCACCGGCCTGCCGGTCTATAGCCTCTATGGTCCCACTCAGAAGCCGACGCCGGAGATGCTGGCCGGCGTTGACCTCCTCATTGTGGACCTGCAAGACGCTGGCGTCCGCTTTTACACGTACCTGTACACGATGGCCTACGCCATGCAGGCCGCCGCCGAGCAAGGCATGCCGATCTTGGTGCTGGACCGGCCGACGCCCATCGGCGGTAAGATCATGGAAGGCCCGGTTCTGGATCCGGCCTATGCCTCCTTCGTCGGACTCTACCCTATCCCCATCCGCCCGGGCATGACGATAGGCGAGCTGGCGAGGCTATTCAACGCCGAGTTCGGTATCGGCGCGGAGCTGGAGGTGGTGCGCTGCCAGGGGTGGCGACGCGACCTATGGTTCGACCAGACCGGGCTGCCCTGGGTGATGCCGTCACCCAACCTGCCCACCCCGGACTCGGCGACGGTGTATCCGGGCACTTGTCTCATCGAAGGGACCAATGCCTCAGAGGGGCGAGGGACCACCCGGCCCTTCGAGCTGATCGGCGCACCGTGGATAGACCCCTACACGCTGGCCGATGCGATGAACGCCCTGGCACTGCCTGGCGTTCGTTTCCGGCCAGCCTGCTTTACACCGGTCTTCAGCAAGCATCAAGGGGAGTTGTGCAGCGGGGTCCAGCTCCACGTTCACGACCGTATGGCGTTGCGCCCGGTGGCTGTCGGCGTGCATTTGATCCAGACGATCCGCCGGCTACATCCGGACCGCTTTGAGTGGCGGCCGCCGTGGGAGCCGGGTGGACGTTTTCCGATTGACCTGCTATCCGGGAGCAACGCGCTGCGCAAACAGATCGAGGCCAACGTGCCGGCCGATGAGATCGTCGCCGGTTGGGAGCCGGGGCTGCAGGAGTTCGCTGCGCGGCGCGAAACGTACCTGCTATACGAGCAGTAACCTGAGCACAAGATGCAGGATGCACACCCTTGCATCTTGCATCCTGCATCCTGCGTACGCGGAGCATGCAATTGTAGCACTGGCTGTACCCGCTGCTGGTGGCACTGGGACACGGAGAGGGCAAGATGCAGAGAGAGCGCAACGGAACACGCAATGCGGAACACGTAAGGAGACCATCCTGGTACGAAGAGCAAGAAACGACAACCACCTGACCCACAAAGTCGCCCCGAACCGAGTTCAGGGCGACTTCATTTCAGGTGATGTTCCGCTGACTGATGCTGAAAGCTGACGGCTGACGGCTGACCGCTAGAAAATGCGGGCCTTCATCCACGGGTTGGTGTTGTGGAAGTCAGCCACGGCGTTGCCGGGGTGCACCAACTCGTCGCAGAAGGCGCGATCCTCGTCTGAGAGGGTCATCTCCATGACTGGGAGATGGTCCTCCAGGTGCGCCAGGGTGCGTGGGCCGATGATGGGCGAGGTGATGCCTGGCTGATCCTTGCACCAGAGCAGCGCAAGCTGTGAGACGGTCATCCCCCGCTCGCGAGCACGCTCGGCCAGCTTCTCGGCCACTTCTACCCCTTTTGTCGTAACTCGCTCGGCGAAGAACCCGGTGCCTCCAGCGCGGCCGGCCCGTGAATCGGTCGGGAAAGGTTGCCCTTTAGCGTACCGGCCAGCCAGGATGCCCCCCGCCAGCGGCGACCAGGGTATGATCGCCAGGCCATACCGCTGTGCCAGCGGGATCAGCTCGTTCTCGATGCGACGGTCCAGCAAGTTGTAAGGCGGCTGCTCCGAGATGTAGCGCGCGATGCCCAATCGCTCGCTAATGGCGATGGCTTCCATCACCATCCAGGCCGGGTGGGTAGAGCATCCGATGTAGCGCACCTTCCCCTGACGGATTAGATCGTCAAAGGCGCGCAACGTCTCGTCTTGCGGGATGGTGAGCGAGGGCCGGTGAAGCTGGTACAGGTCAATGTGGTCAGTCTGGAGCCGGCGCAACGAGTCCTCACACGCCTTCATGATGTGATAACGGCTGTTCCCCTGGTCGTTAGGGCCATCCCCCATGCGGCCGTGCACCTTCGTCGCCAGGACCACCTGCTCCCGCTTCCCACTCTCCTTCAGCGCCTTGCCGACGATCCGCTCGCTCTCCCCGGCGTTATACACGTTGGCCGTATCAATAAAGTTGATGCCGGCATCCAACGCGCGGCTGATGATCCCGATAGATTCAT
>DAOUAJ010000290.1:0-8014 GCA_034433615.1 Anaerolineae bacterium
CCTCTACCTGCGCAAGTGTGTGCTCCGCATGTACTGGGATGGCCTGGACTATCCCAGCGTTGAGTGCCCGGTCGGCGATTTCTTTGGCGTGGGACATGCCCGGGTGAGCTCCTACTCCTGTGTCGTGATGAACATGAGCGCCAACCGGGGCGATGAGCGCCATGCCGCGATGAACTGTTACTGGCCGATGCCCTTTGCCCGGGGCGCGCGCAACCGTCCCTTCCCGCCTTTGCCGCCCGTGGCAGAACGTCTGCCGCGCCCCGACGTGACAATGCAGCCGGTGGACCTGCCGATCCGCCCGCAACGTCGCATCTCAGGCAGCCGCTTCAATCCCGACCTGCACGGGTGATGGGCGTGATGCGTGTTGCGTGCTGCGTGGTGCGTGTTGGGCGTTGCGTGCTTTGAACCGTTGGTAGGGGGCAACGAGTAACGAGACAATGAAGACTACGGACTGTAGTGGAATGCTCAAGGTATGCGTGATCGGTATGGGGCCGATCGGCAACCGCCATGCCGATATGTACAAGGCTGATCCACTGGCCCAGCTGGTCGGTGTGTGCGATATCATCCCGGAGCGAGCGAACGCGGCAGCGGCCCGCCTGGGGGTGCCTTCCTTCTACGACGCGCAGGAGATGCTGGACGCCCTCAAGCCTGACGTCTGCAGCATCGCCACGGGGGGCTACGAATATGGCAGCGACCACTACCTGCCAACCATGCAGGCTCTTGAGGCAGGATGCCACGTCCTCTGCGAAAAGCCAATCTCCAACGACATCGCCCAGGCCGAGGAAATGGTGGCCAGGGCCAGGGAAAAGCACCTCTGCTTCGGCATCAACCTCAACCATCGCTTTACCCCGGCCGCGCTACTGGCCAAAAAATGGGTGAACGAGGGGCGGCTGGGGCATCTGCTTTTCATCAACATGGCTATGTGGATCAAGAACCCCGTCGAGAGTTCACCGTACTTCCAGATTAAGGCCCTCCACCCCCACACTGTAGACATCATGCGCTATTTCTGCGGTGATATTGAGGCGGTGCAGTGCTTTGCCACCAAGGCCCCTGGGCGTACCATCTGGTCTACAGCCCATTTCAGCATGCGCTTCAAGAACGGCGTGGTCGGCGGACTTACCGGCTCCTACGACATCGAGCGGGGGCACCCAATGGAACGATGCGAAGTGGCGGGCACGGGAGGACGTTTTGTGCTGGAGGATATGTGGCGGGAAGTGACCCTCTATCCAGCCCACAGCCTGGAGAAAACGGTCTACACCAACCCCGTCTTCGGTGGTATGCGCGGCTTTGAGGACACGTTCTACAATCGTATCCATCGCTTCCTGGAGCAGGTCGCCGCGGGCGTTGACCCTGAGGAGATTGACGGCTCCGGCGCCGATGGCCTCGCCGCGCAGAAGGTGCTGCAGGCCGCCATCGAGTCATTAGAGAATGAGACGGTTGTCTATGTGCGGTGAGTGAGAGGCGATAAGGCAAGGAGCAACAATGGAGGAGCAACCAATGAAACTTGGCGCCAATTCCGTGCTCTTCGGCGGCTTCGACCTGGAGACTGCCTTCAAGCATATCGCCATGGCTGGATACGATGGCATCGAGCTCTCGGCTATTGACGGGATGAGCGAGCACCTGGTGCTGGATCGCTGGTGGGAGATCGCCCCTGAGATCAAGCGGCTCTCTAAGGAGTATGGGCTGGAGCTGCTGGCGATGGAACAACCTTCGCAGGATCCGGTCAGGATGGAGCAGGCTTTCCAGGCGGCGGTTGAGATTGGCATCCCGATCATTAACTGCGGGCCGGGTGGGAAGACAGGCGATGAAGCCAGCTTTCAGCAATCTGTTGACTCGCTGGGGAGGCTGGCGAGGATGGCCGAGAAATACGGGGTGACGTTGTGTGTCAAAGCGCACGTCGGCGCGGCCGTCTACAACACCCCTACCACGCTGCGGCTGATGGAGGCGATCACGTCGCCGGCCTTCGGCATTGACATGGACCCATCGCACATTTACCGCGCTGGCGAGAACCCTGTGGAGGCTATCGCTGCCGTCATTTCACGGGTCAGACATGTTCACATCCGCGATTGCAAAGGGCGCCAGCCCCCTGGTAGGGACGTTCCGCAAGGCCCCGGCAGGCCGGAGGATCAGGCCAACGGCCGCGGAGACATTGACCTGGTAGGTTACATCCGCGTGCTGCACGAGCATGGCTACACCGGGCCGCTGGATTTGGAAATCATCGGGGCCAAAAACTACAGCCTGGTGCAGTGCGCTATGATCGCCGCCGAGGCTCGCGGCCACATGCAGGCCTGCCTGCAAGCCTGCGGTGCCCGACCGTAAGGGCGGTGCCTCTGTGCTCGCCCAGGGGAGAGTGTCGCGAAAATCGTCCGAGTAGGACGAAAACTGGTCTGGTTGACGTACAACTCACCCCACTCGTTTAGAGTTATGTCGCGTGCTTCAACTATTTAGGAGGTACGTGTGAGGCGGGCCTTCCCTTGCGTGGCCTTTATGTTATTGCTCTGGGCAGTCGTGACCGCGTGTAAACCCGTCACCCCCATGTCTGTCAGCCTCCCATCGTTGGCGGCAACGATGGCTCTTACGGATACACCCACCACCGCCCCTACCCCCACCGAGAAGCCCACCCTGGCCTCTATGCCCACACCGGAACCTACGGCTACCCCATCACCGATGCCTCCGCCTGCCGACGTGGGTTGGCTCGACCCAGCCGGTGAGCCTGGCCGCACACGCTTCAACCCGGCCGCTCGCCCTGGTCGGGCGTTGCCCCTCTGGCGTCTACGCTTCCACAAATGGGGAGAGAGTGAGGTCTACCCGGTCGAGGTAGCTGCCTTACCCAATGCCATCTTCATGGTAGACTCGACTGGCCGGCTGTTGCGCGTGGACATGAAGAGTGGACAGGTGACCGCTCAAGCGACCATCTGGCCATATGGCTCACGCGGTTCGGTCCCAGGTGCGGTCATCGCCCTGACCGGGGACGTGATCGCAGTGTCGGCCGGTGACCTCTATGTTCCACCGCAGTCCCGGTTGCCCTACTTCCGCAGTAAGCTGATCCTGTTCGATGCTGATAACCTGACCCGCCTGTGGGAACTGCCGGGCCAGTTCGGCCGCGATTATCAGATCACTGCGCAGCGCGGGCAGATCGCCGTCACGACCGATGGCAGTACCATCGCCATGTACCAGGCGAAAACCGGTCAGGTGGTCTGGCATCAGGCCGACGCTGGACAGCAATACCGCATACTGGCGGCTACCCACGAAACCCTCTTCGTGCGCGGCGTCAGCATGACCCCGCCTGAACAGCGCGGCCCCTACGAGCAGCGCCAGACCTTCCTGGCCCTGGATTGGGCAACTGGCCAGGTGCGCTGGCGGGTACGCCCGAAGTTAGCAGACGACGCGACGGAAGCCCTCACTGACGGCGAACGGCTCTATCTACTCACTTACCAGGGCTATCTGTTGGCATTGAATGTCGCCGATGGCAGCGAAGCATGGCAGATCACCGAGGGGCCGACCCTGTACGATCGTAGTCCCATCGCTCTGGCCTACGGCAAGGTGTACGGGTTCCGCTCCCCTGATCAAGCGATCGTCGCTTACGACGCCGCCTCCGGGCAAGAGGTGTGGCGAACGCCGCTGACCGAGGCGTGGTCGGTGCCCACGCTGGCCATAGCCGGCGGCTACATTTACCTCATCGAGCAGCAAGGAGATGGCTCCAACCTCAAGGTTCTGGAGGCTAACATGGGCCAAATCGTCGCCCAGGAAGAGATAGCCCGTGAACCCTCGGCGACGGTTACCATCTACTGGAGACTGGCCATCGCAGCCGACCGGTTGATCCTGGCTGGCCATGATCTGCGGACCTTCGGGGAGCAACCACAGACGGCTGATCCCTTACCGGCTCCCCCGCCCGCTTTTCCCACACCTGTCTTGCCTGCCGACGAAATCTTGTACGAATCTACCGAGATGGGCAACGGTGACATCTGGGCGCGCCCGGCTGACGGCGCTGCACCACCGCGCAACCTCACGGCCCACGGCGCCCACGATTGGGACCCGGCCGGCTCGCCCGATGGCCGGCGCGTGGCCTTCGAGTCGTACCGCAGCGGCAGCAGTAACCTGTGGGTGGTGAATCGGGATGGCAGCGATCCGGTCGCGATCACCCAGATAGATCAGAAAGACAGCTACAACGTCCATCCGACCTGGTCCCCCAACGGGGAGTTCATCGCCTTTGCCAGCGATCGCAACAAGAAGCTCCAGATCTGGCTGACCCGCGCCGACGGCAGCGAGCCTCATCAGCTCACCAGCGAGGGGAAGAACTGGGACCCCGCCTGGTCACCGGATGGCAGCCTGATCGCCTTCATCTCCGACCGTTCCGGCAACCCTGATATCTGGGTGATGGCCGCGGATGGCTCCAATCAACGGCCCTGGCGGGAGAGCCCGGAACCGGAGGCGAACCCGGCCTGGTCCCCCGGCTGCGCAAGCGACCTGAACGGACCCACCTGCGCGCTGGCCTTTGTGCGCATCACCGGCGAGCAACCCGATTGGGGAGAGTTGAGGGCCGGCCTGTTCAACGGCAGCCTGGAGTGGAGCATCCCTGGCACGTTTTGGGGATACGATCGAGGGCCAGCCTGGTGGCCTGGCTGCCAGGCGTTGGGGAGCGATTGCGTGCTGGTCTGGGGGCGGCGAACGGAGGATAAGCCGCAACTGGTCCTGGGTGATCTGGATGGCAGTCAGGTGCAAATCATCGGCGAGGGCAAAGACCCGTCCTGGCTGATCATGCCTGGGCGTTGAGGGGCAAACCCGAAGGGTCTTCCGAGACCCTTCGGGTTTGCCTTTGGGTTTGCCTTCTTATTTTGACAATAGCGCCCGTAGTCTTTCGGCGATCACCTTCTCCTCACCGTCCCTGAGGGTATGAACCGCTATGAAGAGGGTGTTCCCCTCAGCTCGCGCCCAGATGCTGGGATCGCCTTCCTTCAGCTCCTGCCCTACCGATGTGGCTGTTTTGCCCAGGGCCGCCTCGTCAAGAGCGATGCGCAGCCGTATCCACGGCCCCTGGCGTTCCCACAACTCCTCGGCCTTGACGTGAGGGAGACCTGCCAGCCCTTCGGAGATTACCTGGAGGCGCTGCTTCTGAAGGCGGAACTGCTCCTCGTGGTCCATAGTGAGCCACTCCTGCAAGGCTACCAGGGTGGCGATGACCTCTTGCCGATCCACCTTATACCCTCTGCCCAGGCAGCGATTGCCCTTAGCCTCGTAGGCAATGAAGCCGTTGAGGACGGCGGCCTCCACCAGGTCTCGCCGGCCGCATAGGAGGCCTGAGGAGTTGGTGGAGCCGAAATACTTGGCGCCAAAGCAGACGAGATCTGCACCACTCCTGGGCAGGCTGGTCATCCGCTCTAGAGGGTAGACCTCGGCGGCTGCGTCCACCAGGAGCGGCACGCCCTTTTTCCTGGCGATATTGACCACCTCGGGTATGGTCAGGATGCCTTCGTTGCCTTCAGCTCGGGCCAGGTAAAGGATGCCGGCCGTCTGAGGCCCGATGGCCGCCTCCAGTTGCCTCGCCGAGGTGCCCCGGTCATCGCCCACCTCGATCAGCCTGCCGCCGGGGACGGTGACGCATCGGTCATAGTGGTAGCGCATACGCTTCTGGATGAGAAAATCGCTCTTCATGCCGGTAGTGTCGGGCAACCTGGCGATCTTTTCAGGGTCTTTGCCCGTCATGATGGCCGCAGCGCCCAGCACCAGGGCAGCAAAGCAGCCGGAGGTCACGTAGGCAGCCTCCGCCCCCAGGAGGCTGGCGATCGCCTTGCCGGACTTGTCCAGCAATTCCTCCATGTCTACGAAGGATGTGTTGGCCGCTACCATAGCTGCCTGTACCTTGGGCGTCAGCATGGATCCCCCCAGCAGGGTTACACTCCCCATGGCATTGATGACGCGTTTGACGCCCAGTTCTTCGTAGACGCTTCGAGTGTCGGTGGTGTGCATCTTTTCCCTCCCATGTGATGATAGACTCAGTAAACTGCAAGGGTGGGCGACCACGGAGGGATCGCCCCTACGTTCATATCCGCGTAGGGGCGGCGCCTCCGTGCCCGCCCCTGGTCTTGTGGCCCGTATGGGCCAGAGGGACTGCCCCTTCAGGCCTCCCCAATGGTTGCGGTCTACTGAGACTGATATATGGTACAATAGCGCCAACTTTTCAGCAAGGGGGGACAACTTGAAAGAGATGAGGCCAAATATGCGACGATTGACACTCCTGGTCTGGTTAACGATCGGTATCCTGGGAGCAACTGGCCTGCTCTCAGCCTGGGGGGTAACTTCGCCGCCAGTGGCCGCTCAGAAAGGGGGGAACTGGCCCCAGATCAGCCTGACCAGGCTGGTCGGCGGGCTGAGCCAGCCAGTGCACATCACCCATGCCGGCGACGGCAGCAGGCGACTGTTCATCGTCGAGCAGAGCGGACGCATCCGGATCGTCAAGAACAATGTTCTGCTTGACACTCCGTTCCTGAACATCACCGGCCGCGTCCTCTGCTGCGGCGAGCGGGGCCTGCTCAGCGTCGCCTTCCCACCCGGCTACGCCAATAAGGGATACTTCTACGTCAACTACACCAGGAAACCTGACGGCGATACCGTGGTAGCGCGCTACCGGATCACCACCGATCCTGATGTGGCTGATCCCGACAGCGAAGAGATTGTGCTGATCGTTGGCCAACCCTATGCCAACCATAACGGCGGCCAACTGGCCTTCGGCCCCGATGGTTATCTGTACATCGGCATGGGCGATGGAGGCTCTGCCGGAGACCCGGGGAACCGTGCTCAAAACCCGGGCGAGCTGCTGGGCAAGCTGCTGCGGATTGATGTCGAGTCGGGAGCTAATCCCTATGCCATCCCTGCCAGCAACCCGTACACTCGCACCACGGGCTATCAGGGCGAGATTTGGGCGCTCGGGTTGCGTAATCCGTGGCGTTTCGCCTTCGACCGAGAAAGAGGGGACCTGTACATCGCCGACGTTGGTCAGAACCGCTATGAGGAGGTGGATTATCAGCCGGCATCCAGCCGCGGGGGTGAAAACTACGGCTGGCGCATCCTGGAAGGCTCTCACTGCTACAACCCGCCCTCGGGTTGTGTCCCGCCTGGCCGGTACGTCCAGCCAGTGGCTGAGTACGATCACACGCAGGGCTGTTCTGTCACAGGGGGCATGGTCTATCGCGGGCAGATATATCCTCGTATGCAAGGCATCTACTTCTATGGAGATTATTGCAGCGGGCGGATCTGGGGGCTGAAGCGCGGTGTCACCTGGCAAACTGTCCTGCTTCTCGACTCCCCTTATGCCCTCAGCACCTTTGGTGAGGATGAGGCCGGCAACCTGTACGTGGCTGATCATGCTGGCGGCGGCATCTACCGGCTGGCCGACACCGTCGTATCCACGCCGACGGACACCCCCACGGCTACACCTTCGCCTACGACCACCCCAATGCCAACGCGGACGCCGACCCGCGTTCTGATCCCTATGTTGATAGCTACATCACCAGTGTCCGGCACGGTACGCTTCGCTGTGATCGGCGATTACGGCCTCGCCAGCCAGCCCGAGCAGGACGTCGCCGACCTGGTCAAGAGTTGGAACCCGGACTTTGTGATCACTACCGGCGACAACAATTACCCGCGTGGAGCTGCAGCCACCATTGACCAGAACATCGGCCAGTACTACCACGAATTCATCTACCCCTACACAGGCGACTACGGCACAGGCGCGACCAGCAACCGCTTCTTCCCCTCACTGGGCAATCACGACTGGATGACCGCTGACGCTGCACCTTATCTCGACTACTTCACTTTGCCTGGCAACGAGCGTTACTATGATTTTGTCTGGGGGCCGGTGCATCTGTTCGCCCTTGATAGTGACTCCCGCGAGCCAGACGGGATCGCTAGCACTTCCGCTCAGGCTGCCTGGCTGCGGAGTCGGTTGGCCCTCTCGACCGCACCCTGGAAGCTGGTATACATGCACCATCCCCCCTTCTCGTCGGGGCTGCACGGG
>DAOUAJ010000291.1:0-8489 GCA_034433615.1 Anaerolineae bacterium
CAAGGCCTGGCCTTACAACCTGGAGACGACGTCATTGATGGTACCCTGGGCGGCGGAGGCCATGCTGCTGCCATGCTCCAGGCGATCGCTCCGGACGGGCGACTGTTAGGTTTGGACGCTGACCCGGCCGCTGTTGCTCGTTGTCATCGCCGGATGGCCAATGAAGTCACAGCCGGACGAGCAATCCTGGTGCACGCTAACTTCGTCCATCTGCGCGAGATTGCCGAGGCTCACCGATTTAAAGCCGTCGCTGGCATTTTGCTGGACTTGGGGCTTTCCTCCTTTCAATTGGCCGAGCCAGGACGAGGGTTCAGCTTTCAGGTGGCGGCCCCCCTCGACATGCGTTTTGATCCATCACAAGGCATCCCGGCCAGCGAGTTGGTTAACCAGTTGCCCGAAGACGTGCTGGCTGATTTGATTTATCGCTATGGTGAGGAGCGCCGCTCTCGCCGTATCGCCCGGGCGATTGTGCGGTCTCGTCCAATCCGGGATACCGTCCACCTGGCACAGGTGATCACTGCTGCCACGGGCGGTCGGCGAGAACACATCCATCCGGCGACACGCACTTTTTTAGCACTTCGAATCGCGGTCAACCAGGAATTGGATGTATTGGCATCTATTTTACCGCAGGCTGTCACCCTTTTGCAACCTGGGGGGAAACTGGCTGTCATTACCTTTCATTCGCTGGAGGATCGGATCGTTAAACATTTCTTTCAACAAGAAGCGCGGGATTGTATCTGCCCTCCACAAGTACTGACGTGTGTTTGCGGACATCGGGCAACGTTACGGCTCATTACCCGGCGGCCTCGCAGTCCCAGTGCCGAAGAGACCGCTCGCAATCCCAGAAGCCGTAGCGCCAGATTGCGCATCGCCGAACGGCTGCCGGGTGAGGGGGAGCCTTCCACACTATCCCTTTGATGCCATCATGAGGGGACCAGCCCCATGGGCAGCCAGGCACTGGCGGACTCTGTGATCTGTGCAGTAAGAGCTTATAGTGCGCACCTCAGTGCATTGATGATACACTAAAAATGATGCTCGGAGGAGAGACATGTTACAGCGTCGCGCGTTGCACTCTCTCCCGGCTCTGACGTGGTGGCTTGGCATTCCTCGCCGTGCCATACCGGAAGAGCTTCATGGCTTTGTCCGTTTTTTGGTCTTCCTCATCGTACTATGTGCGGCGGTATACCTTTACGTCCAGACGGCGAGCCATATCTCATCTGCCCGCTTGCGTATTACCGATCTCCAGGCCGAATACGCGCGCTTGCAACGAGAGAACGCCGAACTCGTCCGTCAGATGGCAACTTACACGGACATTCGGCGCGTGGAGGCGCGCGCTCGTGGGCTGGGTTACCAACCGCCGGAAAGCCAGATGTTCGTGCGGGTCAAGATCACGGCGAAGGATCCTTTAGCCAAGGGCTCGGCAGGTGCCGATGTCCCCTTGACTCGCCCCTGGTGGCAAGCGGTCCTGGACTGGGCGACCGCGAAACTCAATCCATCCGCATATGCACAGGTAGAACACTAAGGATTCCGCATGGTTACTGAGGACTCACCTTCGTGCTCTCAACGGCGTATATTGGCGGTGGCGGCAGGCCTGACGGGCCTGCTTTTGGTGTTAATCCTGCAATTGGTGCGCTGGCATGTGCTGGAACACGATACAATCCCGGCCGCCTTGCCTCCCCGTATTAGCGAAAACCCACCCTATCCGGCGCGCGGTAATATCCTGGACCGTCACGGGCAATTGATCGCCACCGATGTTTTCCGTTGGGATGTGGGTGTATCCCCTGGAGTGGTCAAGGATAAAGAACAACTGGCCCGCGACCTGGCCCCCCTGTTGGGCCAGTCAGTCGAAGACATTCAAAAGAAGCTTACGGTGGGGCCCGAAGTCCAGTACGTCCCATTGGCTGCTGACCTTGATCAAGCAGCGGGAGAGCAGATCGCCGCTTTGAAGCGATTTGGTGTACGTGCTGAGCCACATCCGCGACGGTATTACCCGCAAGGAGAGCTGGCGGCGCGGGTTTTGGGCTTTGTGAACCTAGAAGGCAAGGCCTTCTATGGTGTTGAAGCATTTTACCAGGAATTCCTCACAGGTGCCAGCACTTTGCGCAATGTGCAGACGAGCGACGAGCCGTTACCGGCAACCTTTGCCCCTTACATCCCCTCACCGATCGGGCGTGATTTGATTCTGACGCTGGATCTGGGTATCCAGTATCTGGTGGAGGCTGAGTTAGAGCGTGCCCTGGAATACTATGGCGCCCAGGCTGGCACGGTCATCGTTCTGGACCCTAAGACGGGTGAGATTCTGGCGATGGCCAATGAACCTGGCTTCGACCCCAACCGTCTTTATGAGGATGAGCGGACACGGTGGGCAAACAACGCCATTAGCCTGCAATACGAGCCCGGATCCGTGGTCAAAGTAATCACGCTGGCGGCTGGCCTCGACTCAGAAGCGATCACTTTGAATCAGATGTTCAAAGACCCCGGCGTTTTAGAGGTCGGGGGCCGCGAGATCCACAACTCCGACCGCCGCGCTCACGGGGACATCACATTGACGGATATCCTGGCCTATTCGTTAAACGTTGGCGCAGCACAAGTCAGCCTGGCGATGGGAACGGATACGTTTTACCGTTACTTATACCGGTTCGGCTTCGGACGAGTCACAGAGGTTGACCTGGCAGGAGAACTACCAGGCACTGTCAAAGATCCCAACAGTGCTGAGTGGAGCGAATCCGACCTGGCGACCAACGCCTATGGTCAAGGTGTAGCCGTCACACCACTGCAACTGATCACGGCCATATCTTTTATCGCCAACGATGGGGTGGCCATACGTCCCCACATCGTGCGTCAGATGGTTGACCACGGCCGGGTGATTCCGGTGCGTCCACGCTTCTATCAGCGAGCCATCCGAGTCGAAACCGCACAACAAATGAAGAAGCTAATGGTGGATGCTACCGCGCGCGGCATTGACGCAGCCCTGGTCCCGGGGTATAAAGTGGCCGGCAAGACGGGCACCGCCCAGATCCCCACTTCCTCAGGCTACCGCGAAGACATCAGCATCGCTACCTATGTGGCTTTCCTGCCCGCGGATGACCCACGAGTCATCGTGCTCGTCAAGCTGGATCGTCCGACCCGTTCCGTATGGGCGAGCGAGGTCGCTGTGCCCGTATTCCAGCGCATTGCGAGCGAGCTGGTGCGCATGCTGGATATCCCACCGGATGAAATCCGGCTGAGCAGAGAGTAGTGTGACACAACTAACCCTGGCCGATGTATGGTCGGCGCTTTGTGAGGGGCCAGCCCCTGATGAGATAGCACAGATAGTCATTTCCAGCGTCGTAGTTGACTCCCGCCTGGCTCAGGCAGGCAGCCTGTTCGTTGCCCTGCGTGGCGAGCGCGCGGACGGACATGATTACGTGAACGATGCGCTGCAAGCTGGCGCTGTCGGTGCCATCGTTCAACGGGTGCCAAAAGGTGTAAGTGACCGTGTAGGCGTGGTGGATACGACGGCTGGCAGGTGGCAAGTGCTCCCCGCCGATTCGTCCTCGTCCGCCACGCTCTTTTTGGTGCCCGACAGCCTGGGAGGGCTGCAACGACTGGCGGCCGCCTGGCGCGCCCGCTTCTCGCCGCGCGTGATCGCCATTACCGGCAGTGTGGGTAAAACTTCGACTAAAGAAATGATCGCCTCTGTGCTAGAGCAGGGTTACCGCGTGTTGAAGAGCATTGGCAACTTAAACAATGAGATCGGCTTGCCCTTGACTTTGCTCTCTCTCCGCCCTCACCATGAGCGGGTCGTCCTGGAGATGGGCATGTATGCCCTCGGCGAGATCACGCAACTGTGCCGGATCAGCCAACCGCACGTGGGGGTCGTGACCAATGTCGGCCCCAGTCATCTGGAGCGGCTGGGGAGCATTGAGCGCATCGCGCAGGCCAAGGCGGAGTTAGTGCAGGCGTTGCCCCCCGCGCCCGTCGGTGTCGCCGTGCTTAATGGCGATGATCCTCTCGTGCGCGCCATGGCGGCGCAAACGCGAGCGCGTCTCTTCTTCTATGGATTGACATCAAGTTGTGACCTGTGGGCAGATGAGATCGAAAGCGAGGGGTTGCAGGGCATCCGCTTCTGCTTTCATCACGCCGGTGAGGCGCTCCATGTGAAAATCCCGCTGTTGGGACGGCACAGTGTGCATACCGCCCTGCGCGCCGCAGCCGTGGGGCTGATCGAGGGGATGGGTTGGGATCAGATCGTCGCCGGGCTGCGAAATGTGTCTGAGCAACTCAGGTTGGTGGTGGTACCTGGCATTCAGGATGCCACGCTCATTGACGATACCTACAATGCCAGCCCAGCCTCAGTCATCGCCGCGCTGAACTTGCTGGCTGATCTGACCCCCGAAGGACACGGGCGGCGCATTGCCGTCCTGGGGGATATGCTGGAGCTGGGCAGCTACGAAGAGGAGGGACATACCATCGTCGGGCGGCGGGCTGCCGATGTGGTGCAGAAGCTGGTCACGGTGGGGCGACGCGCCCGGCTGATCGGCGAAGAAGCGATGGCATCTGGCCTCAACCCGGCGGACGTCACCATGGTGGAGGACAACCAGGCCGCGCTGGCAGCCCTGCGAGAACTGGTGGGCAGCGGGGACATCGTTCTGGTCAAGGGGTCACGTGCCCAGCAGATGGAGCAGATAGTCAATGCGCTCAGCCGGCGGAGTCACGGCTGATGGCCTACTCATTGACCCTGGGAACCATCTCGTTTTTTCTGGCTGTGATCTGGGGGCGGCCGCTCATTAATCTGTTACGCCGTCACGGCATCGGCAAGCAGATTCGCATCGAAGAGCCGGGCAGCCATCAGGTCAAGACGGGCACACCGACGACAGGCGGGTTGATGGTCATCATCCCCGTGGTGTTGATCACCGGCGTGCTGAACGTGGCTAACCTACTGGGTTTCAACTACATCGGGCAATCCACTTTGCTACTCATGGGTTGCACGTTGATGTTTGGTCTGCTGGGCTTCATTGACGATCTGGAGGGGGTGCGCGGTCGGCGGGCTAAGGGTGAAGGGTTGACGGCCCGTTCTAAGGCATGGTGGCAGTTTGTCTTTGCATGCATCATCGCCGGTGTGCTTTATTTTGGGCCACCGGAACTGGACTACGTGGGCATCCCAACCGTCCGTGAATTCGTCCACATCGGTCCGTGGATATTGCCCATTGCCGTTTTCGTCATCGTCGGCATGTCTAACGCGGTCAACTTCAGCGACGGGTTAGATGGGCTGGCGGGGAGCATGACCGCGATCGCCTTCGTGGCCTACGGCGTGATCGCGTACCTGCAAGGACAGGCATGGTTGGTAGCCTTCTCATTCACAGTCGTGGGGGCGCTGATGGCCTTTCTGTGGTACAACGCCCACCCGGCCGAGCTGTTCATGGGCGATACGGGCTCGCTGGCGCTAGGGGCTACACTGGCGGTAGTGGCCTTAATGACGGGACAGTGGCTTCTGCTGCCAGTGATCGCCTTCATCCCGGTCGCTGAGGTGCTATCTGTGATCCTGCAAGTGGCGTATTTTAAGTATACCAAGCGCCGCTATGGCCAGGGGTGCCGGCTGTTTAAGATGGCGCCGCTTCATCACCATTTTGAGCTTCTGGGATGGTCCGAAACCCAGGTGGTGCAGCGTTTCTGGTTGATGTCTATCCTTTGCGCCATGCTAGGGATCGCTCTGGCGCTATTGTGATCGGATACCAGACGGTGAATGGCAGACAAAAGTTTGCCCCTCTTGCATCCAGGAGGTGATAATCTGTGATAACAGCGAAACAAATTGCACCGCTCTACAAGCAGGCTGCTGACTATGAGGAGATCGAACGGCTGAAAGCAAAATTGGCTCAGTTGCGACGTGAACGCCAGCCGCTCTATTTGACTGCAACGGAATTGGAGGAGATCCTGCAGTGGAAACTGGGGCAGCAAATCGGGCGTCAGCGGCGCATACGCGCGGCCAACACAGATGAAGTGATCCGCGCAGTCACAGGACTGGCATTGACCATTCAGCACCCCGATAAGGAGTATGAACTGGAACTGCGGACGAATATTCTCTGTACATTGCGGGGGGTCAGTGTTCCAGTAGCATCAGCCATTCTCGCCCTAGTATTTCCAGAAGAGTACGCGGTCATTGATTTTCGAGTTTGGCGGCAACTTTTCGGCAAACAGAGAACGGTCTTCTCGATAGCAGCTTACAAACAATACAACCGCAGAATTCGCTCTCTGGCGAAGGAATTGGGCTGGTCCATGCAAGAAGTTGACCATGCCATCTGGGAATACGACAGACGCAATCGCAATATGATGACAAAGTGGATGGGAAGGTGGGCGTCTGTCAGCAGGCGATGAATGACGATGGATGGAACATGGGCGGGGAAGAGGGTAGTTATCCTAGGGCTGGCCCGCCAGGGTACGGCGTTGGCTCGCTTTTTCGTCACCCAGGGCGCGCGGGTGACCGTCAGCGACCAACAGCCGGCTTCAGCCCTGAGAGATGCCCTGGCAGCCCTGGACGGATGGCCGATCCGCTACGCGCTCGGCGGGCATCCAGAGACGTTACTGGACGGCTGCGATCTGCTCTGCCTGAGCGGTGGCGTACCCACTGACTTGCTCATCGTGCAGGCGGCGCGAGCGCAGGGCGTGCCCTTGAGCAACGATACCCAGTTGACGTTAGAGCTTTCGCCCGCGCCGGTGATCGGCATCACCGGTTCAGCCGGCAAAACCACTACCACCACGCTGGTAGGTGAGATCTTGGAGGCTGCGGGGCTCACCGCGCATGTGGGAGGAAACATTGGCCTGCCGCTGATTGACCGGCTGGAAGCTATTGCCCCCACAGACTGGGTGGTGCTGGAAATGTCCAGTTTTCAGTTGGAACTGTGTACCCGCAGTCCTCATGTTGCAGCGGTGCTCAACGTGACACCCAACCATCTGGACCGTCACCTGTCCATGAGCCACTATGCGGCGGCCAAGGCCAATGTCCTGCGCTGGCAGCGAGCGGAGGACATGGCCATCCTGGGGGTAGACGACGAGACCACCGGTGCCTGGTGGCGGGAGACGCGGGTCACGATTCCGGCTGATGGCGGCCAGCCGGCTGTGGACTTTTCCCTGACCGCCCGGCTGGCTGGATTCAGCGGCTGTCGAGAGGTGGCGCAGGGGACTTTCGTGCAGGACGGCCGGGTGGTTTGGCGATGTGAAGGGGATGAGCAGGTGGTGCTCCCGCTGAGGGATATTCGCCTGCGCGGCTGGCACAACGTGCTCAACGTCCTGGCGGCGTGTGCGATCGCAGGGGCAGCCGGAGCGTCAGCAGCGGCGATGGCTCAGGCCGTGCGGGAATTTCGCGGTGTGGCGCACCGGTTGGAGATCGTGCGAGAACACGACGGCGTGCTATGGATCAACGATTCCATCGCCACAGCCCCTGAACGTGCCATCGCCGCGCTCCGCTCCTTCAACCAGCCGATCGTGTTGCTAGCCGGCGGGAGAGATAAAAAACTGCCGTGGGAAGCCTTTGCCCGAGAGGTAGGACAGCGCGCGCGCTGTCTCATTTGCTTTGGCGAAGCAGGGCCTATGATCGCCCGTGTGGTGCAGTCAGAAGGAAGCGAGGAAAGCTCCAGACGGTTGGAGCAAGTTACTGTCTGTCCGGACCTGGCCGCGGCGGTGAAGCTGGCAGCCCAGGTCGCGCGGCCCGGCGAAGTGGTCCTGCTCTCGCCCGGCGGCACCAGCTTTGATGCGTATCGGGATTTCGTCGAGCGCGGTGAGCACTTTCGCGACCTGGTACAGGCCCTATGAGGAGCTTATGATCACGCGCAGGCGAGGTGGCAAACGACGAGGGCATGTTGACTTCGTCTTGCTAGCCGTGGTAGCCACTTTGCTGGCCTTCGGCGTCGTTTCCGTATACGGTGCCAGCTATGCCGATGCCCAACGTCTGTGGGGAAATGGCGCGTATTTATTCGTCCGGCAGATGATCTGGGCCATGTTGGGGCTGGCTGGCATGGTCATTGTTACCTTCATTGACTATGGGGTATGGAGACGATTGGCCATTCCGGTCATGGTTGTCGCTTTGATAGGGCTGGTGATCGTGCTTATGCTATCAGAAGAACGGTTTGGCGCACAACGCAAACTCTTCGAGGGGAGCGTCCAGCCGAGCGAGCTGGCTAAGATCGCTGTGATCGTGTATATGGCCACCTGGCTCTCCAGCCGTGAGAGGACGCTGCGCGATGTGCGCCTGGGCCTGGTGCCATTTGCTATCCTGTTGGGGATCATTACAGTGCTGATCGTCGCGGAGCCCAATTTCAGTACGGCGATCCTGGTACTGATCATCGCCACAGCCATGTTCTTCATCGCTGGCGCTGACCTGAAACAGTTGGGCATCGCTGCCACCGTTGTTGTGATCACCTTTGCCATCGTCATCAGCCAATCCGATTACGCACAAGCCCGCGTTCGAGATTACATCGAGTTCATGCGGGATCCGATGCAGGGGGGGAGTGATC
>DAOUAJ010000292.1:0-14253 GCA_034433615.1 Anaerolineae bacterium
ATGGCACGCTGGATTACCCGGACGAAGTACTGGCCGAGTTAGATTGCGTGGTCGCCTCGCTCCACACCAGCCTGCGCCAGGATCGCGAACAGATCACCGCGCGAGCGCTGACGGCAATCCGCAATCCGCATGTTGACGTATTGGGGCACCCGTCCGGACGCTTGCTGGGTCGTCGCGAGGAGAGCGCCATAGATCTGGAAGCAGTCTTGCAAGCAGCGGCCCTCTCCGGCGTAGCGATGGAAGTTAACGCCCATCCTACCCGGCTCGATCTGGACGATGTGCATGTGCGCCGTGCTATGGAGCTGGGCGTTCCCATTGTGATCAACTGCGACGCGCACAGCCCAGCCGATTTTGATCTGATCGAATACGGCATCGCCACGGCCCGTCGGGGCTGGGCGGTGCTGGATCGCGTATTAAACGCCCTGTCACTGGAGGGCCTGGAGCGGTGGCTGTATAGCCGTAGCAACCGTAACTGACCTCTACCCTATCGGGTACAGGCACCCTATCGGGCACAGGCTACACTCTCGCTAAGTTAAGGAGGAAACCATCATGACTGATGAACTTCGTCCCCCCCTACCCCAGCCGACCAATGAGCCACCCGAAGAGGCAGATGAGGAGGAATGGAAGGAGCCTGAGACGGACCTGGACGCGACGCCTGCCCCGACTCAGGAACCTCCACCCATATACGGTCAGCCAGCGGAACGCCATCTGGGGCGAGAGATTCCACTGTGGGTGTTCGGAGCCGCGGTCCTGGTGCTGGTTGCTGTCATCACTTTAATCTTTTCCCTGGTCGGCGGTGGCGGAGAATCCAAAGGGACACCCACGCCCAATGCCACAGAGATCGCTCGGCAGGCTACGCTGGAGGCCATGGCTGCCACACCGACGCCAGTGCCGCCCACGCCCACGCCGACACCGATGCCTAAGCCCACGTTAGGAGCTGGTGGGAAGGCAGTCGTCGTGAATAGCGAACCGGAGGGTATTCGGATGCGGGCAGGCCCCGGCCTGAACAATGCCACGTTGGACATTTTTCGGGACGGCGCCGTGTTTGACGTGCTGTCTCCGCCAGGGGATGTGACCGAATATCCTGTCAAAGCCGATAATTATCTTTGGTGGCGTGTACGCGCCGAGGATGGCCTGGTAGGCTGGGTGGCCCAGGGGGACGACAAGCAAACCTGGCTGGTCCCATTGCCGGCCGATGCCACGCCGACGCGATCACCCCAGTAGGGGGGTGCCTTCATTCTTATCCGTGGGGTGACCCTTTCAAGGGAGACAAGGAGAGGGGGAGAGGGGGAGCCAGGGAGATAGGGTGACGCGGTGACACGGTGACACGGTGACACGGAGATTCGTCCTGTCTCCGCGTCTCGTCGTCTCCGTGTCTCCCCTTCTCCTTGTCCCCTTATCTCCTTGTCACCCCCTCTCAGATTGTCCCCTTGTCTCCGAACGGTTATGATGCTTGAGGGTCAAATGATGAGTGAGTCAATCGCTGAGCGAATCGCCCGCCTGCGAGAGGCGGTACGCTACCATGCCTATCGCTACTATGTGCTGGATGCGCCTGAAATCAGCGATGCCGAATACGATGCGCTATTTCGGGAGTTGCAGCGTTTGGAGGAAGAGCATCCCGATCTGGTCACGCCGGACTCGCCGACGCAACGGGTGGGGGGAGAGCCGCTCGATCACTTCGAGAAGGTTACGCATCCGGAACCTATGCTCAGCCTCTCCAACTCGTTTGGCCCTGAGGAGTTGCAAGCCTGGCGGGATCGGGCACTGCGCCTCCTGCCATCCCCAATGGCTGACCAACTGGCCTACGTGGTTGAACCGAAAATTGACGGCTTGACTGTTGTGTTGCACTACCAGGACGGGCTGTTCGTCCTGGGGGCGACCCGTGGCGATGGCTCCGTAGGGGAGGACATCACCGCCAACCTGCGCACCGTACCTACCGTGCCTTTGCGCATTCCGGTTACGGACCATGAGCGGCCGCCGCGCCGGCTGGTAGTGCGCGGGGAAGTTTACATGCCTCGCGACGCTTTCGAGCGCATGAACGCGGAACTGGCGGCCCGGGACGAGCGCACATTCGCTAACCCGCGCAACGCCGCGGCCGGCTCCCTGCGGCAGCTTGACCCGCGCATCACTGCCTCCCGCCCGCTTAGCCTGTGGGCCTATCAGGTAGTCGTGGTGGAGGGAGGGGAAACGCTGAGCTCGCAGTGGGAGGCGCTGGACTATCTGCGCCGGCTGGGGTTCCCTGTCAACCCGTTCAGCCGGCGTTTTAAGACTTTTGAAGCTGTCATACAACATTGCAAAGAGTGGGAACCGAAGCGGCGCGAGCTCAATTACGATACCGACGGCCTTGTGATCAAGATTGACGACTTCGCCGTGCAGGAACGGTTGGGGGCTGTGGGCAACGCGCCGCGCTGGGCCACGGCCTATAAATACCCGTCCGAGGAGGCAGTCACCCGACTGTTGGAGATTGGGGTGAACGTGGGGCGCACGGGGACCCTCAACCCGTACGCAGTTCTGGAGCCCGTGCAGGTGGGGGGGGTCATCGTCCGCAACGCCACGTTACACAACGAGGATTACATCATCGAGAAGGACATCCGCGTCGGTGACATGGTGGTGGTCAAGCGAGCGGGCGAAGTCATCCCTCAGGTAGTGCGCTCGTTGTCGGAGCTACGTACCGGCGCGGAGCGGGAATGGCGCATGCCCGATCATTGTCCGGTCTGCGGCGAGCCGGCTGTGCGCCCGGAAGGGGAGGTGGCCTACTACTGCGTCAACGCTGCCTGCCCTGCCCAGCTCGTGCGGCTGGTGGAGCATTTCGTCTCCCGCGGAGCGATGGACATTGAGAGCATGGGGTTCAAGCAGGCGGAGCTGTTCGTGGTCAAGGGGCTGATCCGCGATGTGGCCGACATCTTCTACCTGAAGCCGGAGCAGTTGCTGGCGCTGGAGGGATACAAGGAGAGACGGGTCCAAAACCTGATGAACGGGATCGCGGCGGCGAAGGATCGGCCGCTGGCCCGGCTGCTGGCCGCGTTGGGGATCAAGTTCGTGGGGAGCGTGGTGGCGGAGACGCTGGCCGGGCACTATCGTTCCATTGATGCGCTCATGCAGGCTTCTGTGGATGAGCTGACGCAGATTGAGGGGATCGGCCCCCGCATCGCGCAAAGTGTCGTGGATTGGTTCTCGCGTGAGTCGAACCGGCAGGTGATCGAGAAGTTGCGGGCGGCGGGGGTGCGCCTGGCCGAGGAGGCGCCCGCAGTAGCCCCGATGGAAGGGCCGTTGCCGCTGGCAGGCAAGACTTTCGTCATCACCGGCACGTTGCCCACCATGAGCCGGGAGGAGGCTACCGGGCTCATCATCCGATATGGCGGCAAGGTCACCAGCTCCGTCAGCCGCAAGACCGACTACCTGGTGGCGGGCGACGCACCGGGCAGCAAGCTGCAACGGGCACAGGAGCTGGGGGTGCCCGTGATTGACGAAGCCGGGCTGTTGAGGCTGGTAGGGCGGTCTTAAGGCTACGTGTCGGCCTTCACGCACTACTTTCCACCAGAGGAGAGAGCGGTAGGCGGTGGAGTTGATGCTGCGTATATCCCATGGCCCTCATAGGCAGAGCCGCTCAACCCTTCGCTGCAGCGGACAGCGGCTACGCCGTCGGGCTCCAGGCGAGTCTGTGGGCACAGTACCGCCGCCCCCACCGCCGCCGCTGCTGAGTTTAACCGTTGGACGGCGGGAGGGAGTAGAAGTAGAATATGAGACCAAAACTAACGCTTGAAGCACTCAAGACGGAGGCTCGGACATTCGCCGAGCTGGAGTCAACACATCGAGAACCGTCATTGTATGGGGTCACTGACGGTAAAGCCGTCGGCACGTATTTTGAGCACAAGTTCCGCGCGTATCTCCACCAGAGGTACGAGTTTGAGGAGGGCAGCTCTGCGAAGGGAATTGACTTCCCCGAACTTGGCGTGGACATGAAAGTCACCAGCATCAGGCAGCCGCAGTCCTCATGCCCGTTCAAGTCCGCTAGACAGAAGATCTACGGCCTCGGGTATTCACTGTTGATCTTCGTATATGACAAGACCGATGACCCAGCGACTTCCACTGGCAATCTTAACATACTTCACACGATCTTTGTAGAAGAAAAACGGACAGCGGATTTTCAAACCACTACAGGACTGAGGCGAATTCTTGAAAACGAGGGCAACAAGGATGACCTTTTGGCCTTCATGCAGGAGCGAATGCTCTGGATAGACGACATCGAGGCATCAAACATCGCTGATGAACTGCTCGAGAGGCCGCCCGAGATCGGCTATCTGACCATCTCAAACGCCCTTCAGTGGCGGCTTCAATACGGCCGAGTGATAGAGAAGGCAGGCTCAGTACCCGGGGTCGAAAGGCTGAAGTAGCTATGCGTACCGATAAGCGAACGAGAGCCGAGTTCGGCGACTTTCAAACACCCATCAACCTGGCGCGTGAAGTGTGCTCACTGATTGCTCGGACAGGATTCCGACCGGCCTGCGTTCTCGAGCCGACGTGTGGCACAGGGTCCTTCATCCAAGCTGCGCTGGAGACGTTTCCAAACGTCTCACGAGTTCTGGGGTTTGACCTGAACCAGGGCTATGTTGAGAAAGCACGGGCAGCAGTGAGAGCTGTCGCCTCCAATGCTAACGTCGAAATCCGTCACTGTGATTTCTTCCAAACAAACTGGACCGAGATTGTCGCAGAACTGCCTCAACCCATCCTGATTCTTGGCAATCCACCGTGGGTCACGAACGCGCAACTCGGAGCCCTCAGAAGCAGTAACCTGCCGTCCAAATCGAATATTGACAACTTGCGCGGTATCGATGCGCTTACCGGCACCAGCAATTTCGACATCTCGGAGTGGATGCTGCGGAAGAACATCGAGTGGCTTCAGGACAGAAGCGGAATGCTTGCCGTTCTCTGCAAAGCATCGGTGGCTCGGAAGGTTCTCACATTCGCGTGGCAGAAGTCCGTGCCGATTGCGTCAGCGGCCCTCTACAGAGTCGACGCGCAGTGCTATTTCGGAGCAGCGGTTGACGCCTGTCTTCTCTTGGTCCGCACAGATGCCGCTGGCAGAACGAAGGAATGTTCCGATTACGGCTCGTTGCGCGATCAGCGGCCGATCAGCGTGTTCGGCCTGCGGGATGGAATGCTTGTGGCTGATATTAGCGCATACGAACGGTGGCGCAACCTTGCGGCGCCCGGCCTGAGCGGTTGGCGGTCAGGTATCAAGCATGATTGCAGCAAGGTTTTTGAACTGCGTCTGCACAGTGGCAGGTTTTTCAACGCCCTGGGTGAACTGGTGGACCTGGAGGACGAATTTGTATTTCCCATGCTCAAGAGCTCCGACCTCGCGGCCAACAGACGGCCAAGACTTTGGATGCTCGTTCCACAGCGCACCATGGATGAGAACACTGTCCGTCTACAGAGAGATGCGCCAAAGACGTGGCGGTACCTTGAGGCCCACTCAGGGCTGCTCGACCGAAGGGCAAGCTCTATCTATAAGACGCGCCCTCGATTTTCGGTCTTCGGGGTCGGACCGTATTCTTTCGCACCCTGGAAAGTGGCTATCTCGGGTTTGTATAAGAAGCTCGATTTCGTTCGAGTTTCTCCCTTCCAGAATCGTGCGGTGGTTCTCGATGATACCTGCTACTTTTTCCCATGCCGGTCTCAGGAGGAGGCCGAGCTACTTTACCACCTTGTCCGGTCAGATCCTGCTATCGAGTTTTGGTCGGCTTTCGTTTTCTGGGATTCGAAGCGTCCAATCACAGCTCGACTTCTGAACTTACTGGACCTGGCGGCTCTCGCGCGGGTGCTTGGTAAGGAATGCAATGCCACGCGAATACTCGCCGAACGGCAACTGATTGAGTACAGCGACCACGGTCACCAGTACCTACTGTTCCGTGAAGATGCCCCCTGTTACGGGTTCGATTCGTCACCAGGTTGAGGCAAATGCCTATTGCCCAACAAGTGATTGAGCCAACCTTGGACGTGCGAGGCACAAACCGAATATGCACGAACGCGAAATGTAGCGCACCACGAACAGGCGGCGGATAGAATGGCGTTTGCCCAAGCGACTAACCTTACCGCTGCCCGTCCTGGTGCTCCGGCGTTGGGGTATGACTTAACCGAATTCAACACCTCTAGGAAACCTTCCTTGAAAGGGGTCATAGAAGATTAATGGCTGCCGCTCATCACACCTTTTCAGAGACCGTCACCCTGGAAGGGCACATCATTGATTCGCTGATCCTGCCCCGCGTTATGGATGTCATCATGGACCTGGGCGGTGATTTCGATGTCGAACAGATCCGGGTGGGACGGCATAAGCAAGAGACCAGTCATGCTCGACTGAGAGTATTCGCCGACAGCGAAGAGCAGATGCGTCAGATCCTGACCACGCTGCAAGGGTTGGGCGCTCAAATCCAGGATGGAGATGATGTGCATACGGAACCTGCTCCGGTAGACGGTGCCGTGCCGGACGATTTTTACTCCACCACCAATCTGCCGACCCAGGTGCGATTGAACGGCCGCTGGGTGGACGTGCAAGGCACCGAGATGGACCTGGTGATCGTGATAGACCGAGAACGCGGCACGGCTTTCACCCGTCCCATCGCCGACATCAAAAAAGGGGACCCTGTTGCCGTAGGCCACGAGGGCATTCGCGTCATCCCGATGCAACGCGAGCGCGAGCAAGAGGTGTTCAGCTTCATGCGTTCGGCTGTCTCCTCCGAGCGGCCCAACGCACTGGCCATCACCAACGTCGCCCGGGTCATGCGCGAGATGCGGGAATCCGGCAACAAGATCCTTTTCGTAGTCGGCCCAGCGATCATTCACAGCGGCGCCGGCGATTACCTGGCCCGCCTCATCCGCAATGGGTATGTGCAGGTGCTCTTTGGCGGCAATGCCATCGCCGTGCACGATGTGGAATCGCAGATGTTCGGCACATCCCTGGGGGTGAATCTCAAGAGCGGGCTGCCGGTGCCAGGGGGGCATCGCAATCACATGCGGGCCATCAACGCCATCCGCCGGGTGGGATCACTGGAAAAAGCGGTCGAGATTGGGCTGTTGCGTTCGGGAGTTATGTATGAAGCAATCCGACACGGCGTGAAGATGGTATTGGCCGGCTCCATCCGAGACGATGGCCCTATGCCGGGCGTCATCTCAGATGCGATGGAAGCACAGCGGCAAATGCGAGAGGCACTTCAGGGTGTGGAGATGGTCATCATGGTCGCTACCATGCTACACTCCATCGCCACCGGCAATCTGCTGCCCGCCCATGTCAAGGTGGTTGTAGTGGACATCAATCCGGCCACGGTGACCAAGCTGGCAGATCGGGGTACCTTCCAAGCAGTCGGCATGGTCACCGATGCGGAGCTATTCCTGCGAGAACTGGTGGAAGAGCTGGATCTGCCGGAAGCGTGAGGTGTGAACCGTGAGGCATGAGGCGTGGTTCGTGAGGGGACTCTTACGCATCACGTTTCACGAATCCATTGGATTTCTGAAATTTAAATCAGGCGGACCCGTTGTGATAGGCCCGCGATCTTAACAGTGAAGGACAAAATATGTTTGCAAGACAGAGGGTCCCGGTGAGGTGCCCGGGGTGTGGCACCTCGTTTGTCACAGAGGTCCACAACATTGTGGACGTAGGGCAGGAGCCAGCACTAAAGCAGCAGTTTCTGGCCGGCCAGCTAAATGGAGCAGCCTGTCCAGGGTGTGGTATGCAGATCGCGCTGTCAACGCCCATTCTGTATCATGATCCGTCCAAAGAGTTCCTGGGGATGTTCTTTCCGCCTCAGGCTAATCTCTCAGAAATGGAACGGCAGCGCCGCATTGGCGAGCTCACCAATATCCTTATGAGCAAGCTGCCACCGGAGCAACGCAAAGCTTACCTGTTACAACCCAAGCAGTTTCTGACCCTACAGAGCATGGTGGAGGCCATCCTCCAGGCCGATGGGATCACCCGCGAAATGATGGAGGCGCAGCAAGAACGTCTGAACCTCCTGCAGCGGTTGATTCGGGCGGCCAGTGACGAGCAGAAGTTGCGCGCTGCGGTGGCGGAAAACGACGAAAAACTCGATCGGGATTTCTTCGATCTAATGGCCGCAGTGGTAGAGAATGCCGCTGCACAAGGGGACGAACGTTCGGCCCGACAACTCTCGGCGTTGTTCGACATCGTTCTGGGGATGAGCAGCCTGGGACGCAAGATCCAGGCGCAACAGGAGATCCTGGCCGGCCTCAACGAGAACACAACCAGAGAGGAGATCCTGGAGCGTCTCCTCAAGGCTGAGGAGGACAGTGCTATTGAAGCACTGGTGGTGGTGGCCCGTCCACTCATGGACTACCAGTTTCTCTTACTGTTTTCCGAGCGTATCGAACAGGCTGAGAAGCGCAAAGATCGGGCAGAGGTCCTGCGGCTACGAGCGCTGCGCGACCGGGTGCTGGAGCTGCAACGCCAGCAGGATGAGGTCGCGCGTGCGATAGTACAAGGGGCCTCGCAACTGTTGCAGGCCGTGCTTGCCAGCAACGACCCGGCAGCGGTGCTTCGAGCGCGCAAAGCCGAACTTAGCGAAGCGTTCCTCGCCATCCTGGCCAATAACATTCAGGCAGCCGAACAGCGGGGGGCTACCGTCGCGGCCCGTCGCCTACGCGAGGTTTGGGAGACAACGCTGGAAATCCTGGATGAGGATTTGCCATCGGACCTGCGCCTGATCAATCGTCTACTTCGTGCCGAGTACCCGGAAGGCTCACGCCGCATCCTGACGGAGCACCGGAGCGAATTGGACCAGGAACTAGTCGAGTCCATGCAGGCGATGGCCGATGCCATGCGAGCCCAGGGACAAGAGGAGATGGCCAAGCGGCTGGAGAACATCCGAACCCAGGCGATGCTTCTGCTCTGATTCTGAAAGGATGCCTGAAAATTGCTCCCGCACCCGTCCTCGAGTGCGGAAATCGGCCCGAGGCTTCGCCCTGAGGGGCTCCCTGGCCTGACCGTCAGCCTGCCCAGCCCCCTGAACACTCCTTCGGAGTACAGGCAGCGAGGACTACAAGCTGGACGTCGTGCAGCCTGCCCTCGTCATCCCTGGCCTGCCTGTGGCCCGCATGGGCTACTTGTGGCCCGCATGGGCTATCGGCCAGGACAGGCTTCTCAGACGAGGGGCCAGGGGACAGGCAGCCCGAAGGGACGGGCCTCAGAGCGAATTTTCAGACTAGCTCTGAGAGAAGCAAGAAGCCCAAAGGGTCTAAAGAGGCCCTTCGGGCTTTTTGCTCCATCCCCCTTTTTGATGATCCGTGCAGAGTTATCGCGGCGCCGGAGACCGCCTGGCGAGTGCAGCGGCACGCATTTGCCGTTTGGCCTCTATCAACTCCTGATACAACTCAATGTGACGCCGCGTCGTGTTTTCGATGGAGTAATGCCGGCTGGTGGCACGAGCACCCTCCGCCAATCGCTTGCACAGCGCCACATCCTCGAACAGCAGGGACATCTTCGAGGCGAGCGCCCTTTGATCCTCTGACGTCAAGAGACCGTTATATTCATGCTTTACTGTATCGGCGATGCCGGGTGAATGGATTCCCAGCACTGGCAGGCTAGCGGCCATCGCCTCCAGCACGGTTAGCGGATGAACCTCGCTAAGAGAGGCAGTGACAAAGTAGTCACCTAGTGCCAGATAGCCCGGCACATCCTCGTAAGGCACCTGGTCAGTGAAGTGAACACGCTCACTGATCCCCAGCTCCCCAGCCAGCTCGGAATAATCGTCTAGTTCAGGGCCGCCGCCTACCAGCAGTAGATGAGCGTTAGACACCTCCTCGGCAGTAAGGGCAAAGGCTTGCAAGAGGAAGGGGACGTTCTTCTCCACGGACATCCTGCCGACAAATATGGCCACTCGCGCATCTTCCGGAATGCCGACTTCAGAGCGAGTGTGACGAATCTGGGGAACGCGAAACGATTCCACGTCAATACCATTGGGTACGATCTCAATGCGGCACAGCACACCCCAGGCGCGCAGCACCTCATAAAGGCCAAGGGAGGGTGCGATTAATAAGTCGCAGCGCTGAGTAAAGGCCGGGAAGAATGCTCCAAGAAATGTCTCCGAGAGGGATGAGAGAAGATGTGGAAGGTAATGGTGGGCATATAGGTCGTAGCGCGTGTGGTTGGTAAACACAACCGGTATACCATAGTGTCGTCCGAAGGTGACAGCGATAAGACCGCTTAATAGAGGATGTTGTGCATGCAGGATGTCCATCTCCTTAAGGATCTGCCGCGTACGTCGCTCATATCCAAACCCCAGGTAGTAGCCTGTGCCAGACAGAGGAATGGCCTTCGAGCGTACGATACGTGGCTCATTATCCGGATAATTGGTATACCCTGGGGTGAACACCCACACCTCATGCCCCTGACGTTCCAACTCTCGCTTGTGCAGACTGACGAAGTTGGTGACGCCGTTGAGCATGGGCTTGTAGATGTCAGTGAGTATGCCAATACGCATGAGCACCTCCTCATAAGCTACTGTGTCACGTGCAGGTGAGGCTGTCCGCCCAAGGCTATGGCACAAAGTAGTATAGCATTAAAAGCAAATCGCTGGCAAACCCTTGGTGGGCTTTTAAGGCTTTCCTGCTTTCGCCAGCTTTTGCCCCCCCATCGTTGCCCGTCTCGCGCGGCTGTGCTAGAATGCATCCTGCATTGAGCACATCTAAAAGTGTCAACCAATTTCCCTACGCGGCAATGATGAAAGCTGGAGAGGACAAATCCATGCAAGCTGAGATCATTTCCATCGGCACAGAGCTGCTACTGGGCGATATCGTGGACAGCAACGCAGCCTATATCGCCCGCCAACTGGCCTCCATCGGCCTGAACCTTTTCTTCAAGACCACGGTAGGCGATAACGCCGAGCGCATCGCCTACGTGTTGCGACAGGCGATGGCTCGCTCGGACGTCATCATCACCACCGGCGGGCTGGGCCCTACCGTAGACGACGTCACCCGAGAAGGGGTGGCGTTGGCGATCGGGCGGCCCCTCTATTTGGACCAGGAGGCCCTGCGCCAGATCGAGGCCATCTTCGCTCGCTGGGGACGCACACCCGGCGAGAACAACCGCCGCCAGGCGTTGATGCCGGAGGGAGCTACCGTCATCCCTAACCCGGTAGGTACTGCCCCTTCCTTCATCGTCGAGCACGAAGGCCGGATCATTATCAGCCTGCCAGGGGTACCACGGGAAATGGAGCACCTCATGCAGACAGCGGTCATCCCGTTCCTGCGCGAGCGGCTGCATACTGGCGATGTGGTGATCCTGAGCAAAATCCTGCGCACCTGTGCCATCGGCGAGAGTGTCATAGACGAGCGCATCAGCGATCTGATGCGCCTGACCAACCCCACAGTGGGGCTGTCTGCCCACCCTGGACAGACCGATATCCGCATCACAGCCAAGGCCCATAGCCGGGCTGAAGCCAACCGCCTGATCGAAGACGTCGAAGCGCGCGTGCGGGCGCGGGTGGGGGAATATATCTACGGCACAGGGCGGGAGACACTGGAAGAGGTAGTGGCCCGGCTGTTGGCTGCCCGTGGCGCTCACGTGAGCGTGATCGAGAGCAGCACGGCCGGTGACGTCACCCGACGGTTGGAAAGCACACCGGCCGGGAAAGAGGTCATGCGAGCCAGCATGGTGGCGTTGGACGATCTATCGGGGCTGCAAGTACTGGGGCTGGGCCTTTCCACTGCTGTTGATCACATCTTCACCGCTGAGGAAGCGGCGGCGCTGGCCCAGGCCTGGCGTGAGCAGACAGGTGCGACCTACGGGTTGGCCATCCTGGGTAGTCTGGGGGAAGAGGAGGGCCTCTACAGTGAGCACACTGGCTACACGCACATCGCCGTAGCCAGCAAGGACGGCATCGCCCGGCGCGATCTGCGCATCGGCGGTCGCAGCAACCTCTCTCGCATCTGGGTGGGAAACCACGCCCTGGACCTGTTGCGTCGCGTGTTGCTGGGGCTGCCGGCGTAGAAGCGGAGAAGCGGAGACGCGGGGATGACGATGTCGAGCCAGAGGGACTGGTGTTCGAGGGATTTCGGACGGGTACGGCGGATGAGGACCGCGTTGCCTTCCCTTCGGCTACGCTCAGGACAAGCGCTTCGACCGGGCTCAGTGCGAGCGTCGCAGAGGATCTTGTAGTTGCTGTAGTACGCGTCGTGGTAGTCCCCTTACAGAGGGATGAACAGGGGACGGTCTCGATATTCGTCTGCCTGTGGACACATACCAGATCAGGTGCAATTCCTCGATGATGCGTCCGATGCCGACGCCGGGACGAATTCAGAAACTGGCCCCGTCGAAAACCCCGCCCTGGTCTGGATCCTCGGCTTCCCCCTCGTCCCCTCTGAGGCCTTCTCCTGGGGCTTTGACGTCGAGGCCAGCCCCCCCTCCTCCCGCCAGTTCTCACGGGTCCTGCACCACTTGGACAACGCCGCCTTGCAGTTCTTGCTGGATGGCACGGTGACCCTCATCGAGCAGGAACTGCCCCCGGACGTCCCCTTCGGTGACGTGGTGGCTGGCGACACCAAACACATCATCGCCTGGGTCAAAGAGAACAATCCCAAGGAGCATATCCAGGACCGCTACGACAAGACCAAGCAGCCCAAAGGCGATCCCGATTGTCGCCTGGGCTGCAAGCGACGGCACAAGCACCGCGAAGACCAGGAGCCGGAAGGGGAAGCAGAGAGTCCGGCCTCCTCCGCCGCCCTCCCGCCCCCCACCCCCACGACAGATTCCATCCCGGCCAGCCAAGCAGAGGTGGGGGAATTTTACTGGGGTTACGCTTCCGGCGTCATCGCCACCAAAGTCCCCGACTGGGGCGAATTCGTGCTGGCCGAACTGACCCAACCCTTCGACAAGGGGGACGCCACCTACTTCTTCCCCCTCATGGCCCAGGTCGAACGCCGTCTGGGACGCCGCCCCCGCTGCGGCGCCTTCGATTGCAGCTTCGACGCTCATTATGTCTATGACTACTTCCACCAGGCTGGCGGCTTCGCTGCCGTCCCCTTCGCCGAACGCGGCAACATGGACCGCACCTTTGATGCCACCGGCCTCCCTCTCTGTCCAGCCGGGCTGGCCATGCCACTCAAATCCACCTTCATCTGCCACTCCACCACCGTCGAGCACCAGCGCGGCCGCTATGCTTGCCCCCTCCTCTTCCCCCAACCTACCGGTCAACTCTGCCCCATCGCTGATCCGCACTGGGAGAAGGGGGGTTGCGTGGTCACCATGCCCACCAGCATTGGCGCCCGCATCCGCTACCAATTAGACCGAGAGAGCGAAACGTTTAAGGAAGCCTACCGGCAGCGCACCGCCAATGAGCGGGTGAATAGCCAGGCCCTCGAACTGGGCATCGAGCGCCCCAAACTGCGCAACGGTCAGGCCATCGCCAACCAAGACACCTTGATCTATGTGATCATCAACCTCCGGGCCTTACAACGCATCCGCCAGCGCAAGGCCGAGCCAGCCCACTGGCGGGAGGCCACCCCTGCCTTGAACTGAGCCGCCCCGGCTCTGACCCCTGACAGGTCGTGAAAGGCCGACACAAGCATGACGTTGGCCGTCAACCAACTCGGCGGTAGGGTGGAGAACGGCCGTCGGGGGATGGAGTCGGGGAGGCTCATATGTAGTCCTCGCTTCTCAGAGGACTATCGGACAACTCCACAACCCCGCCTTCCCATCCGAACGTGCGTTCTGGAAGGCGTTCGGCCAGGCCACGTCGCGCCCTTTTGGGGGCGGATCGGGAAACTGAGGGCCCCCAGGAGCTCTCCCAGCTTCTCCTCGCCTGAATCGTCACCTCGCCGATTCGTTTCTCCCCCTTCTGAGTCCCCCTGATCGGGCGTTTCTCTGCCCAAGATACCGTGACCCCCACGGCCCCACCGTCGAAGACCTCCACCCGCTCTCGAGGGTAGCGCTTGTCGCCGCCCGCCAAGTAGGTGATGGAGCCGATGGCGCCGTTAGCCATCTTGAGGGTGATAACCACGTTATCGTCGGGCTTGTAGCCGTCCGACGCCAGGCTCTCGGCGTAGCGTATGGCAATCGGCAGTGACGGCCTTGGCGACCGTGTTGCAGGGCCATCTCAGCCTTTGGGGGGTTGATGTCCATGCCGATGACGTAGCGGCCGGCGGCGTTGAGCAGTTGCACGGCGATCTGACCCAGCAGCCCCAGCCCGATGACGACGACCGTCTCACCCAGGGAGACCCTGGCCATGCGCACCGCTTCCAGGG
>DAOUAJ010000293.1:0-8447 GCA_034433615.1 Anaerolineae bacterium
GAGTGGCTAATCGCTAATCGCTGATGGCTGACTGCTATTTTCAAGACAGACATGCGGTGCCGGTGGCCCGGCCATGAGTCTACCGGGCCTGGTTTTTGACGACGTCAACCGGGTGTGGTACATTCAATTGATTCGATCATCAGCCTCATCCAGTCGTTTCTCGCGGGTGCGGGAAGTGACGGGGTTCGAAGATGCACAGGAGGCGTAGAGAGATGCAGGTGGAAAGCCAGGCTAGCTCATTGTCGCTCCTGGTCAGCGTCATAGACCGTCCAACGGAGGCCCTCGCTCGCGTGGCTGAAAGCCCGCGCTGGCGGTGGGTGTGGCCGACGCTACTCAGCATCGCCAGCATCGCTGTTTACCTGGCGCTGGCCGCGCCGTATCTGCAAAAAGCAGCACAGCAGGCGGCCATGCAGCAGTTGAGCACCCTGCCCGCCGAGCAGGCGGCCGCTGCCCAGGAACAGATCACCCGCTTCACGAGCCTGCCGGTGGTTGTGGGCGGTGCTGCCGTCAGTGCCGTTCTGGGCCTGGCTCTGAGCTGGCTGATCGCGGCCGCCATCCTGTATTTCGGCAGCCTGATCGCCGGCGAGGACTTGAACTTCGGGCAGATGTTTGCCATCACACCGTGGCTGTGGCTGCCCTTCACTCTGCAGGGATTCGTCCAGGCCGGGTGGACCGCCCTGCGCCGCGAACTGCTCACTACGCCGGGGCTGAGCGGGCTGGTCGCTACGGGCAATCAGATGGAAGATGCCCGTAGCCTGATGTTCAACCTGCTCAGCCACGTGGACCTGTTCGCCGCCTGGCACGTGGTCCTGGTCTACGCCGGGCTGCGCGGCCTCACCCGCATGCGTGCCACCAAAGCGATGTGGCTGACAGTCATCTATGCGGCGTTGAGCCTGGCTGTGCGTCTCATTCCGGTCCTGATCGGGCGCGCGTTCACGCCTGGGGGATGACGTTCAAAGCGATTGGTCCGTTCGTCCGAATAGGGGAGAGGCGGGGCACGTTTCAATAACGTTCAACGTCACAATGTGGTCATCCCCGTTCAGGAGTCGAAGCCATGCGTCGAGTGATCACCATCGTTCTGATCCTGGCCGCCGTCGTCGGCGGCAGCGTGTTTGGCTATCAGATTTTCGCTCAGAGTAAAACCGCAACCACCCCCGACTATGAGACCTATGTCGTGGGCCGGGACACCCTCATCTCCACCGTCAGCGCCACCGGCAGCATCGAGCCCGAACAGCGCGTCGAACTCGCCTTCAAGGGAACGGGCCGCGTGGCCGAGGTGAATGTCAAAGAGGGCGAACAGGTGCGGGCAGGTCAGGTGTTGGCCACGCTGGAAACGGCCGACCTGAAGCTGGCGTTGGCTCAGGCCGAGGCCACGCTGCGCATTAACCAGGCGCGGCTGGAAGAGACGACCAAAGGGCCAGACGAAAGCGATGTCATGGCCGCTCGTGCTCAACTGGAGAGCGCCCAGGCAGCCTATCGGCAGTTGTTAGAAGGGCCCAGTGAGGATAAGAAACGGGCGGCCAGTGCGGCCGTAGAGCGCGCCCGCGCTGCCCTGGAACAGGCTCAGGCCGCCTACGATCAGGTAGCCAACCTGCCGAACGTGGGCATGTTGCCGCAGTCGGTCCAGTTGCAAAATGCTACCATTGAGCTGGAATCAGCCGAGGCGCAGTATCGTGAGACCATCGCGCCGCCTACAGAGGCACAGATCGCTCAGGCCCAGGCCCAGATCGCCCAGGCTCAGGCCAACCTGGATCGCCTGCTAAAAGGGCCCTCTCAGGAAGCCGTCGTGATCGCGGAGGCGCAGGTCGCTCAAGCTCAGGCGTCGGTGGAGCAGGCCCGTCTGGCTCTGGAGAACGCCACGTTGACCGCACCGTTCGACGGGGTGATCGCCGCCGTCAACGTCCGCCCAGGCGAGCTGGCGGCCGGCAGCGCCCTGCCCGCCATCGTGCTCATTGACCCTTCCCGCTTTCACATTGACGTCAAGGTGGACGAGGTAGACATCGGCCATGTGCGCGAGGGGCAATCGGTTGAGGTCCGGCTGGATGCGCTGCCCGAAGCCAGGCTGACGGGACACATCGAGCGGATCGCGCCGGTCGCACAGGTCGCGGGCGGCGTGGTCTCTTACGACGTGACCATCGTTATCGAGCCGACCACGGAGCCGTTACGCGCCGGCATGACGGCTACGGCTAACATCGTGACCACCGAGCTGAAGGATGTGCTCGTCGTGCCTAACCGGCTGATCCGTTTTGACCGCGAGAACAACAAGACATACGTGGAAAAAGTCGTGGACGACGTTCCGGTGCGCACCGAGATCACCATAGGTGCCCGCAACGATCAGTACAGTCAGGTGCTCCGTGGCCTGGAGGAAGGGGACGTCCTGGCCATTCGCAATGTCAGCGGGCGCGAGCAATTGCGCCAATCCATGTTCGGGGGCGGTGGGTCGTAAACGATGAATCAACGAAACGGGCAAAGGGCTGAGGTCACGCTTTCACCAGAGGTCGTGATCGCGCTGAAGGACATCACTAAAGTGTATCGCATGGGCAATATCCAGGTCCACGCCCTGCGCGGCGTCACGCTGGAGGTGCGGCGCGGCGAGTTCATGGCCATCATGGGGCCGTCCGGCTCCGGCAAGTCCACTTTAATGAATATCATCGGCTGCCTGGATCAGCCCACCAGTGGACGCTATTGGCTGGAAGGTGAAGACGTGTCCCAGATGGACGACGACCGCCTGGCCAACATCCGCAATCGTCGTATCGGTTTCGTGTTCCAGTCGTTCAACCTGTTGCCCCGCACGACGGCGCTGGACAACGTGGAGCTGCCGCTGGTCTACGCCGGGGTCAGGAATCGCCACGCTCGCGCTCGCACTGCGCTGGAAGCCGTGGGGTTGGGCGATCGGTTGCATCATCGCCCCAACGAGCTATCGGGTGGACAACAGCAACGCGTGGCCATCGCCCGCGCCCTGGTCAACGAGCCGACCATCATCCTGGCCGATGAGCCCACCGGCAACCTGGACTCGCGCTCCGGCGAGGAGATCATGGCCATTTTCCAACGTTTGAACGAGGAGAACGGGATCACCGTGGTGTTCGTCACCCACGAGCCCGACATCGCCGCTCACACCCGACGGATCGTTCGCCTCCAGGACGGGCACATCATCTCAGACGAACCGGTTGCCCATCCGGTGCGCGCCGGTGAGGGCTTGTATGCTACCCGAATCAACCACATCGTAGCTCGCGAAGCGGAGGCGTGAGCCGTGAACCTGATCGAATCCATGCGCATCGCTCTGCGCGGCCTGTCTGCCAACAAGCTGCGTTCGGCACTCACGATGCTGGGCATCATCATCGGCGTGGGTGCGGTCATTACGCTGCTGTCGGTAGGCAAAGGGGTGGAGAACTACGTCACCAGCCAGTTCCAGAGCATCGGCTCGAACCTGCTGTTCGTCGTGCCGGGGCGGATGGACCAGAGCGGGCCGCCCCGGGCCCGGCGCGCCGGCGCATCGCTGACCATGAGCGACGCTGAGGCCATCGCCGATCCGCTGAACGTGCCCGATGCCGTGGCCGTGGCCCCTGAGATCAGCCGGTATACGACCGTGAGCCGGGAGAAACGGGATGCCTTCCCCCAGGTGGCCGGTGTGACACCCAGCTATGAGCAGGTGCGCAACTGGCATCCTCAGTTGGGGGCCTTCATCACAGTACAGGATGTGACGGCGAACGCGCGAGTGGTGGTCTTAGGCACCACTGTGGTCAAGAAGCTGTTCAACGAAGATGAGTACCCGCTGGGGCAGACCGTCAAGATTAACGGCGTGCCCTTCCGGGTCGTCGGCGTCATGGAGAAGCGCGGTGGCTCCGGCTTTGGCGACGAGGACAACGCGGTCTTTGTGCCGATCACCACCGCTCAGACCCGCCTCTTCCCCAGCCGCTCTCTGTCCGGCGATTTTGAGGTTTCGGTGGTCTACGTGCAGGCAGCCTCGGAGGATCGCATGTCCGATGTCCAACAGCAGATCACCGACCTCTTGCGCCAGCGACATAAGATCGCCTACCGGGACGACGATGACTTCACCGTGGTCAATCAGGCCGATCTCATCTCGGTCTTCGGGGAGATCACGGGGGTGCTCACGCTGTTCCTGGGCGCGATCGCGGCCATCTCGCTCCTGGTGGGCGGCATCGGCATCATGAACATTATGCTGGTGAGCGTGACGGAGCGCACGCGCGAGATCGGGCTGCGCAAGGCGGTGGGAGCCAAGCGCCGAGACATCCTATTGCAGTTCCTGATCGAGGCCATCGTCCTGGCCGTGATCGGCGGCTTTGTTGGCATTCTGCTGGGAGCTGTGGGGGCACAAGCAGTCTCCCGACTGGCCGAAGGGCTGAAAACGGCGGTCACGGCCCAGTCGGTGCTGCTGGCTACAGGTTTTTCGGCCGCGGTAGGGCTTTTCTTCGGCATTTACCCGGCCACCCGCGCTGCCCGACTGAACCCGATTGATGCGTTGCGCTATGAGTAACTTCACGCCAAAGGAGGCGCTGAACAAGGCTCAGCGAAAGAGAACATGAGACGTGTATTTTTCGTGGGATTCGTGATCGTTCTTGTGGCTGGCGCGCTGGTCGGCCTGTACTTTTGGCGTGGTGCACCCCCTCTGCCGTGGGTGAGAGTCCCGGCCATGCCTGCTGAGGTGCAGGAGGCAGCAGAGCCTACAGCGACACCATCGCTGCCTACACCGACGCCAGTGCCTCAAGAGGAGGTGACACCGACACCAGCGGCACCCACCCCAGCACCGATGCCGCAGAAGGAAGTGACGCCGACGCCGGTGGCACCCACCCCAACGCCAGCGCCGCAGGAGGAGGCAACGCCGACACCTCAACCAACGCCACAACGGGCGCGCCCTTCGCCCACGCCCCGCTTCATCCGCTTCAAGGCGTTCGTCTCGCCCCTGCGCGCTGACCTGAAGGCGTCGCCCAGCCCGGACGCAGAGACGGTGGCCCAGGTGAAGGGGGGGCAGGCCCTGGACGCAGTGGGGCGATCTGATCCGCCAACCTGGCTGTTGGTGGTTTATCCACCCGATAGCGACGGGCGGGTCTGGATTCCGGTGGATCAGGTGCGCATTTATAGCGATCTGACGTTGCTGCCTGTGGCCGGCGAGGCGGCAGCCGTGCTGATAACAGCGACGCCGACCGAGGCCGCAGCGCCTACGGCCAGAGAGGTGATCGCCACGGTTCCGGCCGGTGCTCTGGCTGCACGCATCACCGCGGACGTGCTCAACGTGCGCGCCGGCCCCGGTACGAATTACGCTATCATTGGCAAGCTGCGCAGCGGAGATCAGGTGCCGATCACCGGCCGTGACGAAGCGGGGGCCTGGTTGCAGGTGATCTACGACACGACCACCGGGGCCAGCGGTTGGGTCTTTGCCCAGTATGTCGAGGTCAGCGGCAACGTGACGGAGGCTCCCGTAGCGACCACCACGGCCCAGCCGGCGGCTACGCAGCCGCGCCCCACCGGATTTACCGGCAAACTGGCGATCTTGACCAGCAGCGGCGGGGAGCTGTACCTAGTCAACGCCGACGGCAGCCATCTCCGCCGGGTGACCGTCGGCGCTCTGGACCCCGACCTGTCGCCGGATGGCGGTCGGATTGCCTATGCTCGATGGCCGGGGGGCCCGGACCCCGAGGGGGTCTATGTGCGCGATCTGGCTAACGACAATGAATGGCGTCAGTGGGGTACCCATCTGCCGCGCACCCCGGACTGGTCTCCTGATGGCCGCGCCCTGGTGTTCGCATTCCAAAAGGGCGGCCGTGAGGGCTATGAGGAGTTTACCAAGTGCTATGGCCCCTTCTGCTTCTCTTTCATGCTGGGACCTGATCCTAACTGGCGATTAGGATATGTGGACACCTGGACAGGAGAGTACCGCGATGTGCCATGTCTGGCATACGCTGCTAATCCCAGTTGGGCGCCGGACGGTCAGCGCATGGTCTACCACGACGATCGCGGGTTCGAAATCACCACACTGGCCGGGCCCAGCCAGGCCATTAATCAGGAAGTCCGCTACAAGAATCCCGTGTGGTCACCGGCAGGCGGCCTTATCGCTTTCGAGTATGCCTATCAGGACCACACCGACATCTACGTGATGAGCGAGGACGGTTCTGGCGTACGTCGGCTGACCTCATCTGATCCACTGGCCAAGAAGCCGGTGAACAATACCTCACCCACCTGGTCGCCTGACGGGCAGTGGATTGCCTTCCTGACCGATCGCAACGGCTCATGGGAGGTGTACGTGATGCGGCCCGACGGCAGCCAGCAGCAGCCGTTATTCCCTGGCGGTCTGCCGGGCGTTACGATTCAGCATGGGACCGTGGGCGAGCGCCTGCTAAGTTGGTCGCGTTAGCCAGCAAGAAAATACGCAAAACCTTTGTCAATCACCCCGAAGCTTGGTATAATGCCGTCATAAGCTATCTCAGGTTGGGATCACTCGCCGGAGAAACCCTGTGATCGAAAGCGTTGACGGCAGGTTGTATATTATTGGGAAGCCGCCCGAACCCACGCGCTCTATCTTACGTAACCTGTTCAAACAACTGGCTACAGAGAGTGGCGGGATACCCCGCCTTGAACCGCATCTGACCATTCAGGCCATTCACGGCCTCCATCTGGCCGAGGTCGTTCAAGAGCGGGTGGAAGCCGTGGTACGCGACTTGCCCCCCATTTATGTGCGCGCCGGCGGTCTGACCGCTTTTACTCTGCGAGCGCCGCGCCAACGCCTGGTGATACCGGTAGAAAAGACCCCCGCCCTGCAACACATTTACCAGCTCATCGCTGAAGAAGTCGCTGGACTGAATGTCCCCACTTCGCCCTTCAACCTGACGACATGGCAACCGCATTTGACAGCCGTCGAGGGGGAATGGGAGGACATATCCAGCGTAGCCCAACGACTGGCGCCTCAAGTCCCGACAGTGCAGTTCGTGATTGATCGCCTGTGGATGAGTGTGCAACGTGCCCCCGATGACTGGATGGAGCTAGGAATCTGGCCACTGCGTGGCAGGCTATCGGAGAGCGCAGCCAGCCATGGCGGATAACGATGGTCAAAACGTTCTACTCCGCTATGTGCCTGACCCTGGCTTGACCGCCAGCCAGTCCTGTGGCCTGGCACAGGGGACAGACAGGGCAGGCCATGAACTGTTATCCTCCGGAGAGAAAGGATGGAGCAGGCACCCAGTAATCGGCAGATCGCCGTCTTGCTACGCCGCATTGGCAACATCCTGGATATCCAGGGAGAAAACCGATTCAAGGTAATGGCTTATCGGCGCGCCGCCGACAACATCGAGGCGCTGCCACAAGACCTGGCCGACTACTGGCGCGAGAACCGCCTGCGCGAGATACCCGGCATCGGCGAGGCCCTGGCCGAGAAACTGGACGAGTTGTTGCGTACCGGGCATATGAGTTATCTGGAAAAACTGGAACAACAGGTGCCGTCTGGCGTGGTGGATCTCTTGCAAATCCCAGACGTTGGTCCCAAGACGGCACGTCTGGTATGGGAACAGTTGGGCATCACTTCCATTCAGCAGTTACAGGCCGCCGCGGAGTCAGGCCGGCTACGTCAATTGCCGGGTATGGGGGCCAAGAGCGAACAGAAGATATTAGCGGGCATCCAGACACTGGCCCGACGCAGCCAACGTATCCCCCTGGGCCAGGCACGGCCACTGGCACTGAAACTGCTGGCCGGACTCCAGGAAGCTATCCCTGCGCTGTCTCAGGCAACCGTGGCTGGCTCGCTGCGGCGTTGGCGAGATACCATCGGCGACCTGGATCTGCTGGCGGCGAGCGACGACCCCCAACCCGTCATGGAGGCCTTTGTCCGCTTGCCGGACGTAGCCGAGGTGCTCCTGCAAGGTGCCACCAAGACGTCCGTGCGCACCCGTGACGGTTTGCAGGTGGATCTGCGTGTTGTTCCGACCAGGCGTTGGGGTACAGCGTTGCAGTATTTCACCGGCTCTCAGGCGCACAACATTGCCCTGCGTGAGCGGGCTTTGAAACGGGGATTCAGCTTGAGCGAGTATGCATTGAAGCGAGAGGATGGCAGTGAGCTGGTCTGCGCCGCAGAAGAAGAGGTCTACCAGGCGCTGGGGCTGCCGTGGATCCCGCCTGAACTGCGCGAGAACCGGGGCGAGATCGAGGCCGCGGCCGAGGGGCGATTGCCCAATCTGATCGAGTTCGGCCAGTTACAGGGTGAAATCCACGCCCATTCGACCTGGAGCGACGGCACCGCGACCATCGAGGAGATGGCCGAGGCCGCCCGGGCGCGGGGGTATCGCTACCTGGTGATCACAGATCACAGTGAGAGCCTGGGCGTCACCGGCGGCCTGAGCGCGGCCCGTCTGCGCGAGCAGCGGACTGAGATTACTCGTTTGAACCAACGCTGGTCAGATTTCCGTCTGCTGCAGGGTGTGGAGGTCGAGGTGCGAGCGGAT
>DAOUAJ010000294.1:0-7804 GCA_034433615.1 Anaerolineae bacterium
TAGTCTTCGCTCATCAGAAGATTATCGGCGCCTTACTTACTTAGGTATTAGCGGACGATCGGCCAGGAATGGAATCCTTTCCGTATCGTCCGCTAATACATTTTGAAACCAGACCTTGAGAGCGCAATAGGCATCACACAATTTTAACAAACTGTGATATAATTTAGAAGGTACTTTCGAGGAGTAAAAAAACCGAGGGTCTCGAGGGGGTCCAGTGTTAGGCGCAGATGTGAACAGACTTTTTGTGCATGACCTGTCTGAGATGCACCAACGAGAAGCCGAGTTGCAGCAACAGGCTCACGAGTTGTCTATCCTGTTGCGGACAGCGGAGACCGCCGCCTCCTCCTTGGAACCCTCAGCTCTGGCTCAGATCGTATTGGATGAAATAGCGCGAGCCTTTGACGCTGAGATGGGCGCAGTGTTCTTACGGGATGATGAAGCTAGCGTACTGCGCATGTTGAGTCACTATGGTCATCCCTCCGCTTTTGTACAGGCTTTTCAGACGATTCCATTGGATCAGTCAGAGAGTTTGCACGCTCGCGTGGCTTGTACAGGTGTGCCGTTGTTGGTGAAAGACCTGACTCAGCAGTCCGGCATCATCCCGGCAGAGCTTCATGATCTGGCTCCACACACCGGGTTGCTAGTGCCGTTGGTCGCGCGAGGCCGCACGGTGGGAACCATCGCCATTGGATACAGGTCCGAGCGTCAACTGACCTCAAGGGATTTATCCCTGTTAACAGCGATTGGGCAGCAAGTAGGCATGGCAATTGAGAACGCTCGCCTCTTCTCCCAGGCCCAATGGCGCGCACGCCAGCTCCAGACTGTAGCCCAGCTCAGTGCGCAAATCAGTTCGACGCTGGATTGGGATCAGTTGGTGACGCAAATTGTGCAATATGCCTCTGAATTGGCTAACGCGCCGCGCACGATCTTGTTGCTACATGACCCCCAGAGCGACGAGATGGTGGTCGCGGCCGTGCGCGGCTACGACTTCAGCGTGCCACTCTCCAGTGTGCGTTTCAAGCGAGGAGAAGAGTTGATCGGGATTGCCTGGGAAGCCGGTTGCCCATTGATGACACCGCGGGCAGGGGATGATCCACGTTACATACGGCGTCCAGGCTTTGAGGAAATAGCCAATTGGGCCGTCCTCATGTTGCCATTAACCGTAGGTGGGCATATTATTGGCATGCTGGGCTTCGGCGATGAGGCCGGGCGGATATTTTCCACAGCGGAACAAGAGATGCTGATGTTGTTGGCCAACCAGGCCGCGGTTGCTCTCTCCAACGCGCGCCTGTACGACGCCTTACAACGCTATTCGGAACAGTTGGAGGCCCAAGTGGCAGCCCGTACCGCAGATCTGCAGATCGCGCTCGAGCGGGCTCAGGAGGCAGATCGCCTCAAGAGTGCGTTTCTTGCGATGATATCGCATGAGTTGCGTACACCGCTGGCCTCTATCAAAGGGTTTGCTTCCACCTTGCTGCAAGATGATGTCGAATGGGATAAGGCAACCCAGAAGGAATTTCTCTCCATCATTGACTACGAGAGTGATCAGTTGATGGGGTTGATCAATCAATTGTTGGACGTGTCGCGTCTGGAGAAGGATACTCTGGTAGTTAAGCCAGTCGTGTGTAGCCTGGAAGGGATCATCACGAAATTCGGCGCTCGCCTGCACGCTCTGACCCGGTCCCATCGGCTACGGGTGAGCCTTCCACCAGATTTGCCGTTAGTTTACGCAGACCAGCAACGAATCGGACAAGTGCTCTCTAACCTGGTGGAAAATGCAGCCAAATATGCTCCAGCGGGGACTGAGATCGCGATCAGCGCTGTGGCCAATGGGGACCAGGTCATCGTGAACGTCTCTGATCAGGGTGTAGGCGTCGCGCCGGAGTATCATGAGCGCATCTTCGAGCGCTTCTTCCGGATAGAAGATGATTCTTCTCAACCTGGAATGGGGTTAGGATTGGCCATCTGTCGTGGAATCGTAGAAGCGCACGGAGGTCAAATCTGGGTCGAGAGTACACCAGGACAGGGCAGCGAGTTTATGTTCACGTTGCCGATTGCCTGGCGTATAAATAATGTGAACCAAGAAAGGATCGGATAAATGAACATGCCAGCGATTTTGGTTGTAGACGATGACCCCAACCTTCTGCGGTTTCTGGAGGCGAATTTAGCCCAGCGGAACTTTCAAGTCATCCAGGCGATGGATGGCGTCGAAGCCCTGGAACGATTCTCCAACCAGAAACCTGATTTGATCATCCTGGACCTGATGATGCCACGCCTGGATGGTTGGGCTGTATGTCAACAAATCAGGGAGACCTCTGTGGTGCCCATCATTGTTCTCAGCGCTCGCGGGGACGAGGAGGGCAAGGTTAAGGCGTTGTATCTGGGCGCGGATGACTATCTGACAAAGCCGTTTGGCGTGCGGGAGCTACTCGCTCGCGTGCGCGCTGTGCTACGTCGCTCTACCCCTACCGCGCTGGCACAACACACTGGTGATCGGGATATTGTGCTGGGGGATTTAAGGATCAACGGCGAAACCCGCACCGTGGAATGGAAGGGCGAAATTGTCCACCTGACTCCCACCGAGTACAGCCTCTTGTATGAACTGGCCAGTAACTCTCCGCGCGTCCTGTCCCATGATGAGCTGTTGACCCGAGTGTGGGGGGAGGAACATACAAACGCCCATCACTACGTCCACATTTATATTGGGCGATTGCGCGCGAAACTGGGCGAAGAGGCTATTGTGACCACGCCAGGGATAGGGTACCGGTTTGGTGTACGTCCCGAGGGACAATCAGCTTGGGAGAATTGGTCTCTCAGTGAAGAAAAACAGATGAGAACCGGCGGTTAAACCTGTCCCCTGGCCCCTCTGGCGAGGGCCGGCCCTCTAATGAGGACAGGCTGCACCTCGAATGGGTCACCTGTGCCGGTTTCGCAGTTTCATGACTTCGCTTCGGATGCACTCTCAGGTGAGATCGAAGTAACGAAGGTCTACGCCGCGCGCCAGGTTGAATATGGCCATTTGCAAGCCGGCTTCGGCCAGACGTAGCAAGAATGGGTGAGAGGTGGGTGGTTTCTCGCGCAAATGGATAGCTGTCCAGGCTGCTAATCTGCCCAGGTCTGTTTCTTCGGCCCAATGGAGCCACTGACTCATATATTGGAGCCGGCCGGCCAGCCTGTCCAACGTTTCATCTGTGAAGGCACGCAGGGCGATCTCGCTTGCAATGGCAGCGGTTTCCTCATCATGCCATGACGAGCCGGCACGCTGATACAGGCGTTCAGCGAGGTCATAGACCCATGCCTCTTGTACGCCCCAGGCTTGAAAAGCCGGGTGATTCAACAACTGCAGGGAACGCCCCAGGGGCCAATTCTCCTCTCCTGCTTCCAGTTCCAGCGATCGCTCTTGCGGCTGAGACCATGGGCTTGCCCATATCAAGGCGCTGTAAAAGCGGTAAAGCATGGGCAGCACCTGCCCCTGTGCCATGTGCCGCGATACAGCGCTGGCGAGCACTCCCCGGCCACTGTCAAACGGGATCTCCAGCAACATGATTGTGCCCGCCCGGGGCATACGCATAACGTGGATCGTGCCAGCCGGCTGAGCGGCTGGCAGTTGGGCGAGGGGTATCGTCTCCCCGCCGAACACCTCGCGAATGCCCATGCGATCATTGAGCAGCAGAGTGATCAGTGTGCCGTGAGGATCGGTGAAAGATGGGGATCCGTTCCTTGTGCCAGTCCAGGGAATGAACCACAGAGCATAATTGCCTTCGCCGTCCATAGGACTGGCCAGGGCTCGCCATGACGACATGTCTGGCAGGGGGAGGATGCCGCTGAAGGCCAACTTGCGCAGGCTGCGTTCCGCCAGCGGTTTGAGTTTTTCCGACAGGTTGGGGAGCAGGCTCTGCAGAGCGGTCGCTGCGGCGGGCAGCCGCAAGCTCCCCAATCGGTGCAACGCTGCCTGAGCAACAGGTTGGCGTGGGTCCATGGACAACATTCGCAACAGCTCCACCACCTCACTCGGATCCAATTGGGCCGTGGCCTCTACGATCGTCAGGGCAACTTCCACAGGCTCTCCTTCTAATTGGGTCAGGTACTCCATCAGCACACGAGGATTCTTGCGAATCTCAGTCAGCGCCTCGCGCAGCGATTCCAGCGCCAGCACGCGGGGATCACCCAGGCCCCTGAAGAGGTCTGGCTCCAACGTCTCTCCCAGAAACCGCTCGAGAATGGTCATGGCTGTCATGCGCTCGCTGTTGGAACGGCCAGGGTTCCCTGCAATAGCACGCAGAGATGGCACGATCAGGTCACGAGGCAACAAACGAGCGACCTGTGCCAACCCACCGCGCAACTGAGGATTTTGCGTGCCCAATTGAGCCAACAGCGCGGGCAACACCGCTTCTCCGTACTGCGCAATCTCTGCTGCTCGCTGAGCCAGTTCTTCTTCGTTGCTTGTTTGGCCCAGGGCCTTTAATGCCTGCTCAATCTGACGTCGCTGATACAGAGTGGTGATGATTTTGGAATCATGTGAAGACATGGGTGAACTGTGGCCCCCTTGATTCATGTTCACCGATCAGAAGATCGGGATTCAGTTGGTGCCTGCGCGCGGCAAACCCAGGCGGTTAAGTACGGCTTTAATTCGAGACCTTGGCCACGGCTGTACCCCCTCTTCTTCATTGAAGAGACAAAGGGATTGAGCCAATTGAACAATCTTACGAGCCATGGCACTGCGCGGCGCCCGCGAGACGATGGGCTCACCCGCATTGATAGAAGCCAATGCCCCTTGTGGATCATGAGGAATTTGAACCAATGGATACACCTCCAGCCCATCGGGAAAGCTGTCCACCGGAACCCCGCCAGCGCGATCAGCCTGGTTCAGAACGAGGTGCAACTGGGGACCTTCTTCAGTGTCTCCTCTCGGAATGGAATCTAGCAACGCCCTGGCCCGCAACAGAGCAGGTAACTCTGGCGTGGCGATGACCAGAATGTGCGTAGCCAACTGTGCCAGAGCCTTCAATTGCTCCCCGAACACAGGAGGGCTGTCAATGATCACACATTTTTGGTGTCCTGCCATCGCGTGCAAGATCGGGGTCAGATAATCAGGTGCTGGAGAGTGTTCCAGTTCCTCTGTAGGCGCTGAGATGAGCTGCAGGCCGGAGCTGTGCTTACTGATGACCCCTTCTACCAGTTCCGTGTCCACCGTGTGACCATAGCTAATCAAGTCGGCCAGGGTGTGCCCAGGGTGCAGGTTCAGGTGGACAGCGGGATCTCCCCCAGGGATTTCAGCGTCAATCAGAACGACCTGCTCAGGCCAGCGCCGGGCCAGGGTGATGCCCAAATTGACCGCGATGGTTGTTGCCCCCACACCACCCTTGCCACCCAGCACCAGGACGACGACTGGCCGAAAAGACCGGTCGCTGCCTAGCAGAGCCTGAACACGAGCTACCAGCTCCGCCGGATTGGCCGGTTTGGTCATGTAACCATTGGCACCAGCCTCCAGGCCGCGTATCACCTCCTCAGGCCGGCGTAGGCGGGAAAGGATAAGAATCGGACGCGCGCGGCCGCCAGGCAATAAGTGCAGCCGACGGCACAGATCAAATCCGGCTCCACCCTCGATGGCCACCTCCAGCACAATCAGATCAGGGTTTTCCTGGCGAGCTATATTCAATCCGTGGGTGATTCGGTTCGCATCAATGATCTGGTAGCCGTAGGGTTGCAAAGTTAGTTTTAGGAGCAAAAGTGCGTCGTGATCGTCGTCAATGACCAGAATCCGTGGACTCATGGACGAGCCCATTCTCTCCACTCGATGGTGGTGATCAAAAAAGACCATCCTCCAGCCGCATTTCCAAAATACGGTCAAGTCGGAATGTACGCTGAGCCTGACGCAGGTGGCAATAGGCAATCAGGTAGCTCTCACTCACATCTAGCGGTTCTACCCATCGCTCAGTGAAGCCGCCGCTCTCGTTCATATAGCGCAACCAAAGCCTGCGCCTGCTCTGAAGAGCTTCCCGAAGGGCAGGAGGCAAATTCCCCCACTGGTTGCTCGGCCAGTGGATGGGGCCGCCTTGCGCGCTGATCAAATCGCCCAGGGTGGTGAGGCCACGGCTGCTCAGACCGCGGATCAGGACATTCAGCACTCGCCCGGTGATACGCGCATCTCCCAACGCGCTGTGAGCTTCGTGCACAGGGATGCCGAGCGCGCGCGCAACGAAGATCAAGCTGTTGCGGGGCAATTGCAGCCATCGGCGCGCCAGTGCCAGGGTGTCTATAATGCGTACAGTTGGAGGAGGCCAACGCAACCGTCGCCATTCCGCTGCCAGAAACCCCAGATCAAATGGGACATTGTGGCCAACCACGATTGCGCCCTCGAGCCATCCACGGACGGTCGGCGCAATCTCTGCGAAACGAGGCGCGGCCCATAGTTCCTCGTCCGGTATCCTGTGCACAGCCCGCGCGTCAGGGTCTACAGGGCGCTCTGGATTGACGCGCTGCGAGAAAGCATCGAGTTCTCGGTCGTCCATCTGGCGCACCACAGCAATCTCGCACAAGCGATGGCCCAGGCTGGGGTTGAGCCCCGTCGTCTCGACGTCTACGACCGCAAACGTGATCCGATCCAGCGGCTGCTGGAGCGATAGCTTGGGCAGCAGGTCCATTTCCACACCCGTCCAATCATACAAGCATGCTTCAGTAGAGCTCCCCCTATCCTACCACGTTTACCTGTTGAGCGCCAACACGATCTGGTGTATAATGTGGGATGTTAGGACTACTTTATTTATTTTTCACTATGGGGTGAAGTGACTGAAGCAATCCCCATGATTTCACGAGGAGGACATCGCCATGGGACATATTGCACGGGCCGTTGCCGGTCGTCTTTGGATAGGTGCATTGGCCCTGTTACTGGCATTGATCATCGCCCTGCCGGTTGGCGCTCAGGAGGGTGATGGCTACTGGTACATCGTGCGTCGCGGTGACTCCTGGACGTCTATCTCGGCTCGGACCGGTGTCAGCGTCGCTGAGTTGCAACGAGCTAACCCGCAGGCTATCCATCGCTTTTACTGGCTGTATCGCGGTGAACGCCTTTGGATTCCGCGGCCGAGGGGCGAATCTGGTTACTGGTACACGGTACAACGGGGCGATTCGTGGTCCTCTATCTCCTATCGTACGGGTGTCAGCGTGCGCGACCTGCAGCGAGCTAACCCGCAGGCCATCCACCGCTTCCACTGGCTATACCGCGGTGAGCGCCTCTGGATTCCCGGCGCGATGCCTTCACCCATGGCCATCGCAACACCCACTCCCGCACCTCCACCCGCCAATTGTCCGGCCGATCTGGCAGGCTATGGCGCGGCTATTGCGGAACAGTTGACCGGCACGGCAGGCGACGTCAACGCCTTGGGCAACTGGCTTTACGCCTGTGGAGCGATCACGGAGAGCCGGGGAAAGGTACAAGCCGCCGACCTGACGGGCGATGGCGTAAATGAGGTCATCGTGGCCCTGACCACACCGCAAAGTGAGATGACTGTCCCGCCGGGTGACCTGCTGGTGTTAAGACAGGCTGAGGGGTGGTCGGTTCTCTTCCGAGCCAATGCAGCCGGCGCCGTGCAGCTCTTAGACGTGGGCGATATCAATCAGGACGGCCAGATGGACATCGCCTGGACGGATACCACGTGCGGTGCACACACTTGCTTCGGTACCATCTACGTGATGTCGTGGACGGGGACGGCACTCCAGAGCTGGCTTGACGGGACGTTGACTGTAGCGTATCCCGAGGTGAAGCTGGAGGATGTGACCGATGGCAGCGGACGGGAAATCGTCG
>DAOUAJ010000295.1:0-3083 GCA_034433615.1 Anaerolineae bacterium
CCGAACCCCGCCAGCGCGCCGAGACTCTCGGGCTTGATAACATCATCTGGCTGGGCCCGGTGCCGGAGGCCGACCTGCCGGCTCTATACAGCGGTGCGACATTGTTTGTGTTTCCATCTCTCTACGAAGGGTTCGGCCTGCCGGTGCTGGAGGCCATGGCCTGCGGGGTGCCCGTCATCTGTTCCAACACGTCTAGCTTGCCGGAGGTGGCAGGGGACGCAGGGATCATGGTGGAGCCCCATGATGTTCGCGCCTTGGCCGAGGCGATGGCGCGGGTGCTGAGAGACAAGCACCTCAGAGCAGAGCTAAGAGCCAAAGGGCTGGAGAGGGCTAAGCAGTTCACGTGGGAGAGGGCGGCGAGGGAGACATTCGGGGTGTATCGCTGGGTTGTGGCGAGACGTTAGAGTGTGTTTGAGCTACAGATGACCAGTCCCTGGTCGCCTGGCTGGATCGCCTGGGACGGCCCCACACTTTTGGCGTTCCTGACCTGTCGGTTACGCAGCAACACACCGTGACCTGGTCGCCTCCTGCCATCTCCGGGGTTTGATAGGCGGTGAGCAACAACCGCTGTTTGCCAAAGCGCAGGAAGTGCTCGTGATCGAAACGCTGCCGGTAAGCCTGAACGGCCTCCCAGGCGGCCACTTCCCGCCGGCGCGCCCCGAAGATGAGGAGCCACCAGGGGCGCCGATACACAGGTCGCCCCTTCGGTCCGGTTACCTGCACACACCAGGGTGAAGGGGTGTTGATCTTCTTCCTTAAACCGCCTGACGTGGTGACCTTGCTGGACGAGGCAACGGCGGCCGGGCATTGCACCTTCAAGCACCAAGGCGACATCTACACCTTGGACCTGCACTACCCATCCCTGAAGGCGTGCGTTGAGGCCCTTATTGGAGTCGTTTCTATCAACGGTAATGTACATTGGTCTCCCCCTTGAGTGTTGTTGCTGCATCGGTGTCGGTTTAGAACCGCCGAAAAGGCTGGCGCCACGGATTTCCTTCAGGCGATTGGTGGCGAATTTGACAAGTCTTCTAAAGCGATTATAATGGTTTTAGTTATCGAAAGCGTTGATCGGGACGAGTAGGTGGCGGAATGGTGCCAGAGAGGGCAGGTCACCGGCTGAGAGCCCGCCTCACCGGAACCCACCGAAAACCCCCCGAGAGCGAGCCTCTGAAATCGCATGAGAGTATGAGGCTCCGGATGGCACCGTTACACGCCTGAAGAGGGGTCGCCAGCTCTGGCGATCTGAAATTGGGTGGAACCGCGTGGACAATCCCCCTCGCCCCAAAGGCGAGGGGGATTTTTTATCTGGCGACCCAGTTATTCATCTGTGTCAACCCTGGCCCCTGGCCTGACCGGCCAGGACAGGCTGCACGGCGTCCAGGGCAGGCTTAAGCTCTGAGCCCCGTCCCCGGGGCGGCCCGAGGACAGGCCTTTGAGCCTATGGTATTCTCGGCGCATGGATTGCCTCTCTACAGTAACTGAAAAGATACTATTAAGTTTGTGAGGAGACTGAAGATGGCCAGACAAGAAAATGAGGTAGAACGGAACGATTTTTTGTACAAGCTGCGCCACTCCACAGCTCACGTCATGGCGGGGGTCGTGCTGGAGATGTTCCCGGAGGGGAAGCTCGCTATCGGCCCGCCCATCGAGAACGGCTTCTATTACGATTTCGATCTGCCTCGCCCGCTGACACTGGACGATCTGGCGCAGATCGAGGCACGGATGCGCGAGGTCATCGCGGCGGACTTTCCGTTCCAGCGGCGGGCCGTCTCCCGCCAGGAAGCGTGTGAGCTGTTCCATGATCAGCCGTACAAGCTGGAGCTAATTGACGATATCCTGGAAGCCGGCACGGACGAATACGGTGAGAAATCGGGCAGCAGCGCCGAATTGATGACGTACCGGCATGACGCATTCGAGGACCTGTGCCGTGGCCCGCACCTGGAGCGTACAGGGCAGATACCCGTGGACGGGTTCAAGCTGCTGAACGTGGCGGGCGCATACTGGCGCGGGGACGAGCGTCGCCCCATGCTACAGCGCATCTATGGGACGGTTTGGCCCAGCCACGAGGAGTTGGAGCGCCATCTGGCCTGGCTGGAAGAGGTAGAGCGGCGAGATCACCGGCGGCTGGGCAAGGAGCTGGGGCTCTTCTCCACCAACCCGGAACTGGGCGGAGGCCTGGTGTTGTGGCACCCCAAGGGGGGGGCCATCCGCAAGGTGGCTGAGGATTTTTGCCGGGCGGAGCATGAGAAGGCCGGGTATGACTTCGTCTACTCGCCGCACATCGGGCGCGCCGCGCTGTGGGAGACCAGTGGGCATCTCAGCTTCTTCCGGGAGAACATGTATGCGCCCATCGAGATCGAGGGGCAGGAATACTATCTCAAGCCGATGAACTGCCCGTTTCACATCCTCATCTACAAGAGCGAACTGCGGTCTTATCGTGATCTTCCGCTGCGTTATGCCGAGTGGGGGACGGTTTACCGCTACGAGCGGGGTGGTGTGCTGCACGGCCTGCTGCGGGTGCGCGGCTTCACGCAAGACGACGCCCATCATTTCTGCCGGCCTGACCAGATGCCGGAGGAGATTGACCGGGTGCTGAATTTCTGCCTGCACATCCTGCGCTCCTTCGGATTCACAGAGTTTAACGCCTATCTTTCGACCCGGCCGGAGAAGGCGGTGGGTGAGCCTGCGCAGTGGGAGGCGGCTCAAGCGGCGTTGCGGGCAGCACTGGAGCGGGCCCATATCCCCTTCCAGGTGGATGAAGGGGGCGGCGCCTTCTACGGCCCCAAGATTGACCTCAAGATCAAAGACGCCATCGGCCGTGAATGGCAACTCAGCACCATCCAGTTCGACTTCAACCTGCCGGAGCGCTTCAACCTGACGTACATCGGCGAGGACGGCAAGGAGCACCGGCCGTACATGGTTCACCGCGCGCTGCTGGGCTCCATGGAACGCTTCTTCGGCGTGCTGATCGAGCATTATGGCGGGGCCTTCCCGGTCTGGCTGGCTCCCATCCAGGTCCGGCTGATCCCCATTGCGGACCGCCACGTGGCATATGCCGAGCAGGTGGCCGAACGGTTGCGGGC
>DAOUAJ010000296.1:0-3976 GCA_034433615.1 Anaerolineae bacterium
CTCATCAGGCGCATAGGTGGTGGCAGGCACGCTGATCTGATGCCCGTCTGCCACCACCGCGCCTACAGGCCACTGGCTGGTAGCCCAGGCTCCTCCGGCCGGAAAGCTATCATCCTGGGCGATGATCAGGCCATCGCTTCCAACCAGGTGGACGAATACGCTGTAATCGTCGGTCAGAGGAACCTCACTGCGCCAGAATAGCGTAACCGTGAGCTCGTCCCCAGGCATCAATCCCCACTGAGAAGCGCGGGATTGCGTCACCTGATACCCCAGCAGGTGGATAGCCTGTCCATACGTCACGTTCAAGGGGATGGCATCGTCCGGAAGAGCGGTCAGGACGGGCGGTGGCTGGTAGGCCGGACGGATCACGGTGAACGGCACAGCGATAGAAAGGGTAGCCAGCCCGGCGACCATGCCCCAGCCAGCCCACACTCTCCAGCGCCTGTGCCACCCCTGCCAGGACCAGGCGGCCAGCACCGCCAACGCCGGCAGTGCCGGAAAAATTAACCGACCCTGGGCGCCCGGCGTGATGCGTATCCAGTTGGCCAGCGCCGCCAGTACAATCCCGACCCAGAGCAACAGCCAGCCGATGGATAAGCCGGCTGGTGATGGGGCGGTCCTCGCCTCGCGCAACAGGCGGAGCAGGCCACCTGCTACCACGGCCAGGACGACGCCTCCCAACATTGCGTAGATCCATGCAGGCAGTTCGATGTTAAACCAGCCGAAGACACCCCAGAACGAACGCCAGACCCCCTGGAATTGGGCGATGACTTCAGCCCACGAGGGTGGGTAACGATAGCGTCCAACAATATCCAGCATCAGGTTCAGGCCAGTGGGATCACCGTACAAAGCCAGGTTGCGGGCATACCACCAGCCTCCCACCAGTGCAACCGTGACAGCGTAAACGGCCAGCCCCGCCCAGTAGCGGCGCTCCCGTGCCCACGATCGCCAACTTACCATCAGCACAGCCAGACCGAAAACTGCCATCAACAGGCCGCTCAGTTTGCAGAGGGTTGCCAGCCCTATCACCAACCCCACCAGCCCGCCTAACCTGGGCGAGGGAGCACGTTGTCCGGCGTACCACAGTGCTGTCAACGTCCAGGCGGTTGTAGCCATTATCGCCGGGTCATTGCTGATCGCGCCGCTGATGAAGGCGAATTGCGGAAGGGCAGCCACCAGCGCGGCGGCCAGCGGGACGACCACGGAGGGATCGCCCCTACGGATCGGGGTGTCGCATGACAGGCGTCCCAACGTTAACCACCCCAACGCGTACGTGCCTGCCACACCCAGCCCGGCCCAGGCCAGAGAAGCCAGCCGGGCCACATGCACCGCCCGCGCCAGACCCCGAAACGGAAACTGTTCGTCGGCGGTGTGGACGACGCGGTTCTTGTTCTCGTGCCCCTCGGGGAGGCCGATGCGGGCGTGCGGGTTCAGGCGCACCGGGGCATCCCACGTGGCAGGGGCCAAGGCCCGCAACGCCACGGCCACCGTCAGGTAATAGAGCGGCGGCTGGGCTCCTTCTTGCGCCCAGGGCCGCACGGCCGCCCGCATATCCGGCAGGTTGCCCGTCCGCGCTACGTGGCGCGCGTACTCGAAATGATACAACTCATCCGGCGCCTCAAAGATCGGCGTCGTCAGGCTGTAGGTCAGGCCCAACAGCAAAAAACCGGCCAGGACCGCAGCCCCGGCCCAGTGCACCCGCAGACGAGCTATGAGGCGACGAGGCAACAAGGCAACAAGGCAACCCCGGACTGCCCAGGGCAGGCAAGGCGATGAGGGCATCAAGCCACAATCCTCGTTACTCGTTACCCCATCCCTAACTCAGCGCGGCCCGCAACCAGGCGACGATCTGCGAGCGCGGCACCGCCTGTTGAGAGCTGTCCCGTAGGTCACGCACGGTTACGGTCTGCGTGGCGAGTTCGTCATCGCCCAGGATCAGCGCGTAGCGGACGCCGGCACGGTCGGCGGACTTCATCTGCGCCTTCAGGCTACGCTGACCGAAGCTGAAGAGCACGGGAAGCCCGGCCGTGCGTAGCGCCATCGCTAACTGAAATGCTTCCAACCGGGCCGGGTTGCCCATGTGAGCCACAAATACCGTCGGCCGGGGCAAGGGCGGCGGCTCGATCCCCTGCTCTTTCATGGTGAGGATCTGTCGTTCAATGCCAGAGCCGAAGCCGATCCCCGGTGTGGGGGGACCACCCAACTGCTCGATCAGCCCATCGTAGCGGCCACCGCCGCATACCGCATTCTGCGCGCCGATCCCCTCGGCGTAGACCTCGAAGACGGTTTTGGTGTAGTAATCCAGCCCGCGCACCAGCCGGTGGTTGAGCGCGTAGGGCAACCCCAGGTTGTCCAGGTACATTCGCAGGTCGGCGAAGTGGTCCGCGCACTCCTGGCACAGGTGATCAGTGATGTGGGGCGCGCCAGCGATGACCGGCTGGCATTGAGCGTTCTTGCAATCCAACACGCGCAGGGGATTGCGCTCCAGGCGCCGCTGGCAGTCGTTGCAGATTTCATGCGTGTGCTGCCGGTAAAAGGCAACCAGCTCTTTCAGATAAGCCGGACGACAACGGGGACAGCCGGTGCTGTTGACCTGGAGCGTCAGGCCACGAAAACCCAGCCGGCTGAACAGATGCCAGGCTACAGAGATGACCTCGGCATCTACGGCCGGGTCCTGCTCGCCGATCACCTCGATGTTGAATTGGTGATGCTGGCGATAGCGTCCCGCCTGGGGGCGCTCGAAGCGGAAGATGGGGCCGATGGAGTAGAGCTTGACGGGTTGAGGCCGCACACGCATGCCGTGTTCCAGATAAGCGCGCATGACACCCGCTGTGAACTCCGGGCGCAGCGTGACCTCCTCGCCCCCCTTATCCTGGAACGAGTACATCTCCTTGTCCACGATGTCGGTCCCTTCGCCGACGCCGCGGACGTAGAGGCTGGTGGCCTCAAACATGGGTGTGTCAATCTGCTCAAAGCCAAAGAGCGCGGCCGTCTCGTGGATACAGTTGACGACATGGCGCCAGTACGGCCACTCGTCTGGCAAAATGTCATGGGTTCCGCGCGGTGCTGTATACAACGATCCATCCTCCCATAGCTACTCAGGTGACCAGCACTGGTAAGTGCCGGTCACCTCCCCCAAGAAATGCTAGTCCATTATAGCCGATTTCGGCAGGGCTGTCTACAAACACTTGGGGTGCCCACGGCACGGTGGAAGCAAATAAAAACCACGGAGACATGGAGGCTCTTGAGCACTCCCTGCGCTCCGTGGTTAACAGGGCTGCCTACGTCTCAGGGATCAGCGCATGAGCAGCGGGAGATATACGCTCGTGGGCGGCAGCGGGCTCTCCAGCACGGTGACCCGCACCGAATCGGTCGCCACGCCGCCCTGGCCATCGTCGGCGCGCACGGTGATCGTGTGCGTGCCCACGCTGAGCGCGGCCACGCTTAACTGCGCTCCGTTGCCCAGCGGCCCGTCTCGATCCGAGGACCACTGGACCTGCCCATCGGGCATCGTGCCCGTGTCCACGTCGTAGGCAGTGGCCTCCAGGTTGAGCGTCTGGCTGATGGCGATGGTCACGTCACCGGCCGGCTGCGTGATCTCCACCGTAGGCACGTGATTGGGCACCGTGAAGGGGCCGTCCGATTCATCGCTGGCGGTGTGGATGCCATCGCTGGCCCAGACGCGGATGCGCGCGTTTGCCCCGGCCACGAAGTTGATCGTGGGGAGCTCGATGCTGGTCTGCGTGATGTTCTGGGCCACCATCTCCCACGAGGCGCCGTTGTCCGGGCTGTACTGCACGTTGAACGTGAGTGGGTCGCCGTCGGGGTCGCTCGCCGTCCAGGAGATCGGGATGGTGTCGCCGCCCAGGGTTTCGCCGCCATTGGGCGAGACAACCGTCACGTTGGGTGGATTCGCACCGGCGGTGACAGTCGTGAGCACCTGGCCGCCGGGCCCTTCGATGTCCACGCGGGTGGT
>DAOUAJ010000297.1:0-2923 GCA_034433615.1 Anaerolineae bacterium
CAGGTTGCCTGGTACCGCCGCCTGGCCAGCCTGGCGGAGGAGGAGCCGACCCTCACCTGTTATCACAACGCGTGGCCAGCCGGGTAAAATAAACCCGAAGGGTCTCCTTTGAAGACCCTTCGGGTTTGAGGCACGGTTACTGCGATTTATCCGCTCTACGATTCAGGTTCAACGGAGGTGTATCATGAAAGGACAACGGATTCTCAGCAGCGTGTTGGCGCTGGCTCTGCTGTTGACTCTGACCGCGGGGCTGGGCCGGGCCCAGGGGCCGGAGCCGCCAGAAAGAGATGCCGAAGCAGAAGGAATTGGCCCGGCGGCAGTGTTGGACGATGTCATCCCCATCCAAGGGCGGCTGACTGACGCCAGCGGTAACCCCGTCCCCGACGGCGACTACACCCTCACCTTTCGCCTCTATGATATGTCTGAGGGGGGAACGCTCCTCTGCGAGGATAGCGATGGGCCTCCCGACGACCCAGCGAGCGCGGTGCATGTAACCAACGGCCTGTTCTCAGCTCGCATGGACCATTGCACCGCTTCGGACATCAACGGCCGGCAACTGTATCTGGGCATCGAGGTGGGGAACGATGGCGAAATGCGCCCTCGCCAGGCCATCTACGCGGTGCCTTACGCCTGGAGCCTGCGGCCGGGGGCGAACATCAGCGGCACCGTCGCTGGCGACGCCATTGTGCATGCCGAGAATTCTGCCACCGACGGGCGGGGGCTTCGGGGCTACACCACCGCTGCTTCGGGCACCAACTATGGTGTGGTTGGGAGATCATGGTCTCCTGATGGCTACGGTGGCTACTTTGCCAATGACGCTTCGGGCGGCGTAGCCGTCAAGGCTGCCGGCTCCGGCATCATTCAGAGCACAGCCAAGTCTTACCTCTGGATCAGCGGCAACGGCCTGCAAAAGAGCGATAGTGATGATACCACCCGCTTCGTCTACGATTCGTATGGGGGATACAAGGTCTATGGCGGTGCTGATTGGGGTACCAGCAAGACTGTCGTGTTGCCAGTGACCATCCCCGGACAACTTTATGGGCAAAACGTCACCGTGACCGGGCTGGATCTCTATTATGCCATTTCTGCCGACTTAACTGCCATTGATCGCGTGGCCGTGCGGCGGCAAGACGGCGTCGGGAGAGGCGATACGATCCTGGTGGATGATACCGATCTGGTTTGCGAAGTAGGTGCTCAGTGTTCTAGGCATTGGGATCTAACCCAAAACAACGTGCTCGGCGACACCCGAGGGATCCTCTACATCGCTATGAGACTTGGCTTCTCAGGGGAGAACGCCTATGTGCATATCGGCGGCGTGCGGCTGACCCTGGAGCACGATTAACGGGAGGCGGGCGATGAAACGAACGATGATTCTTCTCGCATTGGCTGCCCTGCTTCTGCTGGCCGGCAGCGCCCTGGCGATGTCCTCCGCCAACTACCGCCTGGACTGGTTCACGCCGATGACCAGCGGAGGTGGGGGGCCGGCCAGTTCTGCCCACTACGCTGTCAACCTCACCGTCGGGCAAACAGCCGTTGGGGCCTCTGCCAGCGAACACTACGGGACCGGGTTGGGCTACTGGTACGAGATGACGTTCTTCCGCATTTTCCTGCCATTGGTCATGCGCCAGTAAAATGCACGAGTGAATGGTGGGAAGTGCGAAGCGCTTAAAGTAAGATTTCGCTTCGCACTTTAGTCCCTTCCCAAGGAGGTCGGCATGAAACGGTCACCGTACATCTTACCTGGTCTGCTGCTCATGGCGATAAGCGGTCTCTGGACTGTCATCGGCTCGCCCTCCCCGACGCCGGCAGCTATCCTTCGGCCAGCTCTAGGGCAGACCTACTACGTGCGCCCCGACGGCGGCTCGGCCGAGCAGTGCACCGGCTTGGTCAACGCGCCATACCCCGGCAGCGGCACGGCCCAGCCCTGCGCCTGGGACCACCCGTTCCGAGCGCTGCCGCCGGGTGGCACGCCGCGCATCGCCGGCGGCGACACGCTGATCATCGCCGCCGGCTCCTACATGATGGGCTACGGCGCGCCCGGCACCGAGGACTGCGACGCTGGCGGCGCCTTCGGTTGCCACATGCCTCCCATCCCCAGCGGCCCCAGCCCGGCCAATCCCACCCGCATCCTGGGGGACGGCCAGAACCCGCCCGAGCTGTGGGGGACGGAGCGCCCCTGGTTCGTCATCAACCTGACCGACTCCAGCAACGTCGAGCTTGGCTACCTGGAGATCACCGACCACTCCGGCTGCGTCGAGTTCCACACCGGAGGCCTGGCCTGCGAGCGCGATAATCCTCCCTACGGCCCCTGGGCTTCCATCGGCATCCACGCCGAAGACTCGGCCAACGTTTACCTCCACCACCTCAACATCCACGGCCTGGCGAGCACCGGGGTGCACGCCGGCCGGCTCACCGATTGGACGGTGGAGGACGTGCGCATCGCCGGCAACGGCTCGGCCGGCTGGGACGGTGATCTGTGGGATGAATTCGGCGACTCCAACTCCGGCACGCTGACCTTCCGCCGCTGGACCGTTGAGTGGAACGGCTGCGGCGAGACCTATCCGGGCGGGCAGCCCACTGGCTGCTGGGCCCAGTCGGCCGGCGGCTACGGCGATGGCGTCGGCACCGGTGCCACCGGGGGCGACTGGGTCATCGAGGACAGCCGCATCCTGCACAACACCTCCGATGGGTTGGATCTGCTCTACCACGAACTGGGTGGCAGCGTCATCATCAACCGGGTTCTCGCCGAGGGGAACGCCGGCAACCAGATCAAGGTTGCCGGCCAAACCACCATCACCAACAGCGTGTTGGTAGGCAACTGTGCCTTTTTCGAAGGAAAACCCTTCACCTACAACGTGGACCCCTGCCGGGCTCTGGGCAACACGCTACTGGTCGTCTACACCGGCGGGGAACAGGTCTCCAT
>DAOUAJ010000298.1:0-6028 GCA_034433615.1 Anaerolineae bacterium
ACGGCCGCCTTTGACTGGCTGGAAAGCCGTTGGGGGTTCGGGCGTGGATGTTCCTGCACCGGCTGCGGCTGTGGTATCTTGATCCTGATCATCTTCATCGTGCTTTCCTGCGGCGTGGTTTTTAATACTGACTGGACCCGCCTCAGCATTGGAGGGCTCTTTTACTGAACGATCATCGAAGGGCCGTGCACCGGGCCACAAAAGCCCTCTGTTGATGCTGAGGCCGACAGGCTCTGACGAACCTGAGGCTCCGACAGGGGGCTTTTGTATTTGACCCGGCAGCAAGCCTGTTGACTCTGAAACTTTTCGGTCGGGCCGGGCGTTTTAAAGATGTGCTCAATACACCTTCCTTGGAGATTCTTCAGGTTTGAAGTGAAGGGGTACCCGTATGTGTCGCTTGAATCAGACAGTCTGGTTGTGGTTCATAGCCATGTTGCTGGTTTTTGGTCCTCTGATCTCCGCCTGCAGTAGACTCGCTCCGCCGTCTGCTCAGGCCAGCTCGAGCCATTACCTGGCGGCTGCCGTCGAGTCATACATGGCAAACCTGCCTGGCCTTTCTCCCAAGCTTTTCCTCACCACGCGGGTGTATGACCGTAACGGCGTCTTGCTGGGCGAGTTCTGGGATGAAGGGCGCCGTTATTGGGTCTCGTTGGATCTTATCGCGCCTGCCCTGCGCCAGGCGACGATCGCGACCGAGGACAAGACGTTCTATACCAATCCGGGCGTGGACTGGGCAGCCATCGCCCGCGCGGTGTTCCAGAGCACCAGTAAGGGAGAAATCGTCTCCGGCGCTTCTACCATCACCCAGCAGTTGGCCCGCAACATCGCCTTCAGTTATGAGAAACGGATTGAGCGCTCTCTGGATCGCAAAGTGCAGGAGGCGGCGCTGGCCCAGGAGCTGACGCAACGTTTCTCTAAAGACGAGATCCTGGAGATGTACCTGAATGTGGTCAACTATGGGCACCTGGCGTACGGCGCTGAGGCGGCCGCCCGCACCTATTTCGGCAAGTCGGCAGCCGACCTCAGTCTGGCAGAGAGCGCGCTGCTGGCCGCGCTGCCCCAGGCGCCTCGCGACCTGGATCCGCTGGTGTCGGGAAACCTGGAGCGGGCCAAGGCGCGGCAGGGGTTGGTGTTGGCGCTTATGGCGCGCAACGGTGTCATCACGCCGGAGGAGGCTGCGGCCGCCTACTCCGAGCCGCTACACTTCCACTCAACAGAGGCACCCCCGGTGGCACCACACTTTCTGGTCTATGTCCGGCAGCTTCTGGAGGCCGAATACGGCAAAAACGTGGTCGCTCGCGGTGGCCTTACGGTGATCACCACCCTGGATGCCCGGGTCCAGGAGATGGCTCAGAGGATTGTGCGCAGCCAGGTGGAGAAGGTGCGTGATCAGTACAACCTGACCAACGCGGCCCTGGTGGCTCTGAAACCCAGGAGTGGGGAGATTCTGGCGATGGTGGGCAGCATTGACTTTTACAGCCAGGACATTGACGGCCAGGTTAACGTGGTCATCCGCCCTCGCCAACCCGGCTCTGCCATCAAGCCTGTCCTCTATGCCCTGGCCTTCACTCGCGGATTCAGCCCGGCCAGCCTGCTATGGGACGTGCCCAGCCAGTTCCCCCTGGATGATGGCAGCGTATACGAGCCGAAGAACTACGACGAAAAGTTCCACGGGCCAGTGCGGTTACGCCAGGCGCTGGCCAACTCCTACAACGTGCCCGCCGTCAAACTGCTGGATCGGGTCGGCGTGCCGGCCATGCTGGAGATGACACATGCGATGGGCGTGCAGGGGCTCGATCAGCCTCCCAGCCACTACGGATTATCCCTGACGTTGGGGGGCGGGGAGGTGACACTGCTGAGCTTGACGACCGCCTTCGCCACACTGGCCAACGGCGGCGGCTACGTGCCGCCGGTTGCCATCCTCAGTATAACCGATAACACAGGGCGAACAGTGGTCCACTACGAACCGCCACTGCCTCAACCCGTCCTTGACCCACGGGTCGCCTATCTGGTGACCTCGATCCTGTCTGACAACGAGGCGCGTACCCCTATGTTCGGCGCCAACAGCCCATTGCGCCTGAGCCGCCCCGCCGCGGCTAAGACCGGCACCACGACCGATTGGAAGGACAACTGGACGGCAGGTTACACCCCATACCTGGCCGTCGGCGTGTGGGCAGGCAACAACGATGGGACGCCTATGCGTCATACCAGCGGCCTCACCGGCGCGGCTCCCATCTGGCACGATTTCATGGAGGGTTTATTTGCCGACCCCGCGCTGGAGGCGGCGATCCGCAACCCGGATGAGCCGTTAGACTTCCCGCGGCCGGAGGGGCTGATCGAGGTGCCCATCTGTGATCTTTCATCGCTGAACTTCGGCCCTGATTGCCCCGCCACGCGCCCCGAGCTGTTCATAGACCCTGCTCGACCTGTCACGATTGGCCTGCCCGAGGGCAATATGACCGCCAACGTCGAGATGGCAGCCTCTGCTGTGATCACGGCGCCAGTTGATCCGGCGTGGACGGTGAAGCAGGTGGTGCGCCTGTCGCCTACGCAGTGGTGCGCGACCGAGCTGGGGGGAGAAACTTTGGCGGTCATTCGCGTGCCAGATGACCCGGACGAGGCCCAACGGGCTCAGGAGTGGGCAGCCCAGGCTGGCATCCCCGCCGAACCACCACCCTGTGGCAGCCAGATAACTGGATGGCCTGCGGGAGCGGTGGCCACAGCGCACATCGCCTCACCCGCGGCGGGCAGCCTGATCGCCGGACCAGTTGACATCATAGGCTCTGCCGTGTTCGATCCCCAAGAGTTCCAGTTTTACAAAGTCGAGTTTGGCTACGGCAGCAACCCGACTGACTGGATCACAATGGGCGACGTGCACTACAACCCGGTCGTCAACGGTTGGCTGGAGACCTGGTACGCGGATTCGCTGCCGTCCGGCCCCTATGCCTTGCGCGTGGTGCTGGTGAAGCGGGACGGGAATTTCCTGGCCACGGCCCCTACACCCGTTCAGGTCCAGCACTGAACGATGCCGAAGTCAAGGTGCGACGCACTGCTCAAGTGCGTCGCACCGTTATCACCCACCGCTGATCGCTGGCAGGAAGTGGACTTCACTGGTCTCGGTCAGCCGATGACGTAACCTCTGCCGGCTCAACTCGCCATCCACCACGACAGCGATGCCGGGCCTGAGTCGATCCTCCTCGCACAGCCGCTCCTTGATGCCCGGATAGAGTGCATCCAGGTGTTCAAGCGCCTGGCGGACGGTCTCGCCCGGCACCGTCACCTTCTCCTGGCCATCGGTCAGGTCACGGAGCAACGCTGGAATCCAAACGACGGGCATAGTGATTTTCCTTGATCCAAGAGGCGCGGGGATGCAAAGACACGGAGACGCGGAGACCCGGTGACGCGGAGAGCGCGTGAGTCTCTGCCTCCCCGCGTCTCCGCGTCATCGTGTCACCGCGTCACCTTAGCCCACAATGCCTCCAAAACGCGTGGCGGTGACATGGGTAGGACATTCATGCGCACACCCACAGCCCGGTAGATCGCGTTGGCAATGGCGGCTGGCGGTGGCACAATGGGGGCCTCGCCTACGCCGCGCACCCCATAAGGGTGGCCGGGGTTCGGCACCTCGACGAGGACCGGTTCGATCATCGGCAGGTCCAGACAGGTAGGAATGCGATAGTCCAGGAAGCTGGTGTTGAGCAGGCGACCTTGGTCGTCGTAGACGTACTCCTCGTTCAGGCCCCAACCGATGCCCTGTGCCACCCCGCCCTGAATCTGGCCTTCCACATAGCTGGGATGAACGGCGGTACCGACGTCCTGAACGGCCGTGTAGCGCAGGATCTGCACCTTGCCCGTCTCTGGATCCACTTCCACGTCCACGATGTGCGTCGCGAAGGCCGGGCCTTCCTTTTGAGCATGGACCGCCGCGCTGGCCACGACCGGGCCGCCGGTCTCATCCAATCGGTTCGCCAGCTCCCTGAAGGTGAGATGCTGGCTGCCAGCCGAGAAGACGCCATCGGCAAAGGTGACCTGATCGGGACTCACCTCCCAGAGTTGTGCCGCTCGCTCGATCAGTTGTCGCTTGAGGCTTTGGCCTAACTCGTAAGCAGCCCAGCCGGTGGCAAATGTCGTCCGGCTGCCGTAGGTCCCTTCGGTGTATCCCACAGAGTTGGTGTCAGCCATCAACGGCTTGACATCCTCGACGCGCAAGCCCAGCGTTTCTGCCAGTTGCATGGCGATGGTCGTGCGGGTGCCGCCACCGATGTCAACCGAACCTATGACCAGGCTGACCGTGCCATCTGTATTGACGCTGGCCGAGACGCTAGACTTGCCGCCGTAGTTGAACCAAAAGCCAGACGCCACCCCGCGCCCCCGGTTAGGTCCCACCAGCGGCGCTGTGTAGTGGGGGTGATTTCTGGCCATCGCCACCGTCTCCAGATAACCGATGCGGGGGTACACAGGTCCATCGGGCCGCCGATCGCCTTCCTTGACGCCGTTGAGCAGCCGGAACTCCAGTGGGTCCATTCCCAGCTTCTCGCAGATCTCGTCAACGACCACCTCGCAGGCAAAGGCAGCGTTGGTGGCACCCGGCGCCCGGTAGGCTGACGTCCTCGGCCTGTTGACCACCACATCGAAGCCATCAATCTGGAGGTTTTCGATCCGGTACGGAGCGAAGATGATGCCCATGCCGGCGTCCACTGGCGAGCCGGGGAAGGCGCCGGCCGCGTAAGCCAGGTAGGCTTCGGCTGCCGTGATCCGCCCGCTTTTGTCGGCGCCCATCTTGACCCGGATGTATGAAGCCGCCGTGGGACCTGTGGCAGCCAGAACTTCGTGGTAGCTCATGACCAGCTTGACGGGTCGGTGGCCGCTCTTCCTCGAGAGGAGTGCCGCTACAGGCTCCAGGTAAACGCTATTCTTGCCGCCGAAGCCGCCACCGATCTCCATCGGGATCACCCGAATCCTGGAGACAGGGATCTGCAGGATCTCGGAGACCTGATCGCGAACGCCGAATGCCCCTTGGGTGCTGCACCAAATCGTCAACTGTCCGTCAGTGTTGTACAAAGCCGTGGCATTCTGCGGCTCGATGTACCCTTGATGGACGGTGGCGGTCAAGAATTCTCGCTCAACGATCACCGCAGCTTCTCGAAATCCCTTTTCCAGGTCGCCGCGTTTGTGTTGCAGGTGCTTGGCGATGTTACTGGGCTTGTCGCCCTTGCGGCCCATCTCGCTGGTGCGCAGATCTTCCAGCAGGATGGGGGCATTCTCCTGCATAGCCTCTCGTACGTCCAAAACCGGAGGCAAGAGCTCGTATTCCACCTTAATTAGCGTCAGAGCTTCTTCGGCGATGTGGGGACTGGTGGCTGCTACGGCTGCCACAGCATGCCCGTAGTAGAGCACCTTATCTCGCGCCAGCACGTTGTTGCTCTGGTAGCGCAGGTTGACCGACGATTCACCCACGGCCGCTATCTTGTCGGCAATATCCGGCAGATCGGTAGCAGTCACCACAGCCTTGACCCCGGGCAGCGCCTCTGCCTGGCTGGTATCAATGGAGACGATCCGAGCGTGGGCATGAGGGCTGCGCAGCACGGCCCCATAGAGCATGCCCGGTAGACGGATGTCAATGCCGTAGAGGGCCCGGCCGATCACTTTGTCAGTAACATCGTGGCGGATGGGACGGGTGCCGATCACCTGATACGATCGTTTCTGATCTTTTGCATTGTTCGTAGAGCCAGCCATGATGCTTCTACCTCCCTAAAGGTTCAGCTCTCACCGAGCGCTGACAGTTAATGGCTGATAGCTGACGGCTGATGGCTGATAACTGCTGACCGCTAACTGCCCGCTGCATCCAGGACTGCTCGCACGATTTTGTCATAACCGGTGCAGCGGCAGAGATTTCCTGCCAGCCAGCGGCGGACCTCATGCTCCGTAGGGTGCGGGTTCCGGTCCAGCAGAGCCTTGGCAGCTACGATAAACCCCGGTGTGCAAACCCCACACTGGAGAGCGGCATGCTCCAGAAACTTCTGCTGGA
>DAOUAJ010000299.1:0-8761 GCA_034433615.1 Anaerolineae bacterium
CGTCTCTTGTCACCCTGATTGCCTGTAATGCCGGACCGATACTCAACACCATCAGCAACGTCATAATCACCGCTGACGTCAGGCACCAGGCGCACACTGCCCGGATGACGAAAGGCTCCAGGTAGGTCAGGTACAGCGAGAACAGGGTGCCGAACAGCGCCATGCCGAACACCGCCAGCGGCGCGTAACCTGCCAGGCGGTCCGCCCGCAGCCGGCCCCACAGCCAGGCGGTCAGGATCGCCAGGTAGCCCACCGCGCCTAGCACGCCCACCGGCAGCACCCCGAACAGCCGGGCGTAAGGGCTGCTTTGCACGGCGTTGCAGTCTCCCACCGGCCCGCAGATGGCCAGGACCGCCCGGGTCTCGACGTAGGCCAGGTAGCCGGCCACGGCCAACCCGGCCAGAGTCAGAAGCGGAACGGCGAGTTCTAACCACTCCGATCTCAGGCGTGGGACAGTACTCTGACAGCCACGCGCCGCAGCCGCACCAGCGTAGATCAACGCCACGACCATGCCGACCATGACGGCGATCGCCAAGCCAAAGCCATTCGGTCGAGGTTGCACGGCAGGCGATGCGATGGGCGGCCGGCTTTCGAGGACTTCGCTCCTCAGTATGGGCGTGGCGACAACCTGTGCCTGAGCCGTCTCATTGGCGCACGGTGCAGCCGGCAGGCAGATCGCGGCCTCGGCCGTCAGGGTCAGCAGCAGCTCGGCCAGGCCCGGCACGCCAGGATAATCCACGCCGCCGGCGGCCAGGTACTTCTCGATCAGCCCTGGCAGTCCGGCCGGAATCTGCCCCGAACCGATCAGCACCCTGTCGCCGATAACCAGGAACGGTACACCAACCCGCTCGTCAGGGATGCCTAATGCGGCAGCGATCCGGTAGAGACGGTCGAAATCCTCCGCAGTCGTGACTTCGATCAACCGGATGTCCAATTGGTCCCCGAACTTCTCTTTCAACGACGGCAGGACGTGGTCAATCACCTCGTGGCAATGGGGGCAGCCGTCCATCCAGAACATCACCGCCCGGACCACCGGGGTCAGGCTGCCTGGCGTAACGGTAGGCGTCGGTGCCGGGGGCAGGTTAACCTGGGGCAAGGCCACGCCACCCTGGGCCAGGTACCCGTCAATGAGTAGCCCCAACCTTTCCTGGATTTCTTCATCGCCGACGAGAACCTGATCGCCGATGAAGATCTCCGGCACACCTCCAGAATCGAGCCCATACTGTTTCTCCAGGGCTCGCATCAACTCCGAGTCACCCCTCGCCAGATCCCACTCGTGGACCACAACCTGCCCTGCTTCATACCTGGATAGGATCTGCGGCAAGACGTCATTCAGAACCCTCACACAGGAGATGCAATAGCTGTCAAAAAAGAGCCAAAAGTGCACCACTGGCCCCAGCGTAGGGGGCGACGCAGCCGTCTCTTCCTCGCAAATATGGCAGGCTTTGATGGTGGGTGTTGGGCGTAGCGCAGCCGTGGCCGACATTGGGGTGCCATTGCCGACCAACAGCAAGAAGCCCATCACTATCACTAACGAAAGGCGTAAACGCATCATTGACTTAGCCCTGTTCTCGCTTCGACGTCTTGACCGGTGCAGCGACGCTGGTGAGCTACCCTGCAGTCTCAATGGCCCGGGCCTGCGATAACCAGGCAATCAGGGTGGCCCGGTCTGGTGGCCGCCGCTCGCTCACCAACTGGCCGTTGATCACCAGACCCGGGAGGGCATCCAGGGGCATGAAGCGCCGGATGCGCCGTTGATCGCCGATGGTCATGACCTGGGCGTCGGTGATCCTCAGTTTCTTGAGAGCCTCGGCCACCAGCAGCTCCAGCTTCAGGCAGTCATGGCACCCCGTTCCAAGGATCTCGATCCCTGGCCTGACGCCAGGACAGGCCTCATCGGGACCTCCTGCCCAGTGGGCAATCCCGCCACGTGCCCACCTTACGCCACTCCATCGGGGCGCAGGGTGGGCACGAGCACGCAGGTCTCACCAGATCATGATCCCGAAGTAGGCGGTGATGAACTTGACGGCCACGTACAGGAAGTACAGGCCGAAGATCAGCTTCAGGGTAGCTGGCTTGAAGCGCTTGATGACGGCCGCGCCCACCTGGGCACCCACGACGGTGCCCAGGGCCAGCAACAGCCCGGCCCCCACGTCCACGAAACCCTGGACCAGCTTGATCCCGCCCCCCACCACGGCCAGGGGGATCATCGTGGCCAGGGAGCTCCCCATAGTGATATACACCGGCGCGCTGAAGAGGTAGATCAGCCCTGGCACCAGGGCATACCCGCCCCCCAGCCCGGCCACGCCGGTGGCGATGCCGACAATGAAGCCAAAGACAGCCCAGCCCCAGACTGGCCCGGGAATGGTGTTCCCTTCGCGCTGGGGCATCCCACGTTGGACGATGCCTTCCCAGATCATGCGGATGGCCGGCCACAGAAAGATCAACCCCAGGATCAGCCCCAGCAGCTTGGCCTGGGCTGCCAGCAGGGTGAAAAGCCAGGAACCCAGGATGACCCCCAGGATACCGGCCCCACCTAGCCAGACCACCGCCCGCACGTCCAGGTTGCGGCGCACCAAGTGACCATAGCCGCCGGAGATGGCAGTGAAGATGACGGCAAACAGGGTAGTGCCCACGGCGATAGGCGCCGGGTAGCTCATCCAGAAGTGGATGACCGGCAGCATCACGCTGCAGCCGCCAGTGCCGATGAGCCCTCCCAGCAGCCCGGCTACAAAGCCCACTACCAGCAACACCACCCCGGTGACGACGTTAATCACCGGCACGCCGGCTGCTACTTGGGTCGCCAAACCGGACAGGAAGTACCACAAGGCAATAGCCACGATGATGAGCAAGAGCACCAGCGTCGGTGTTTGCCCTGTGAGTGGCGAAGTCGGCTTTACAGACATTTTGCACCTCCATGGCGTTGAAAGGATGATTAACCTTGCCCATTGCTGGATCATCCACAATGGGCTGGAGGCGGCCGCTTAACCCCCGGCCCGCGCCCAAGCTCACACAGGCAACAGGTTCCCTTCCGTGAGCACAGAACGCACTTCATGCTCCCTATCCATTACATATCCTTATCCTTATTGCAACATCCCCCGGATGATCACGTCCACGGCCGCATCCTCGTCCAGGCCGCGCGCCATGAGCGTCTCCAGCTCCTTACGGTTCACCGTGCCGATGGCCGCCTCGTGGGTTACCCGGGCGCGGTCATCGCACACCACGACCAACGGCATGTTCTTCGCCACCGCCTGGTCGCGCACGATCTCGGTGCAATCCATGTGGCCCCGGGTGAAGGGAGCGTTGCCCTCCGTGGTGGTGAGCACCTCGCTCCTGGCCCGATCCCGTACGGCCACGCGGGTCTTGGACAGCCCACGGGCGCGATCGCCGTTGAGGTGAATGATCTCCCTCACCACGATCTGATCGTCACCTTGGCCATAGGCCTTGCTGATCAATTCCGCCACCCCATCGGCGCCGACGGTCACGTCGTAGTTGAACTCCAACCGCCCCACCCGTCCATGGATCAAACTGAACGTCATGACGAACTGGCCGCCGTCGTCCACGGTCACCTGGGCTTTGGGGATCACCTCGATGCCGCCATGCGGGCCGTGGAAGTGAGACTCACTGTAGGTCATGGTCGCCCCGGCGCCCACGCGGATGCGGGCGTCCATGACGTGCCTGAGCTGCCTGGCGTTGGGGAAGGTGCAGTGGGCGATGAACTCGGCCTGCGCGCCCGGGCCGATCTCGTAGTCGGCAACGATCTCCTGCGACCCCTCAGCCGGCAGCATCCCGAAACACAGGTGCACTGGCCTCTCAAGCCGGACCCCTGTCTCGACCACGATACGTGCCCGCACGCCGTGGGGTAACTCCTCAGCCTCGAAGTGGATGCCCGGCACCTCGTTGGCTGCCAGCACGCGGTTGGCGCTGACCACCAGCGTAGCGACCTTGGGCATCCTCAGGAAGGCAGGGTCGCCACCGGCCTGCCTATAGGCCTCCAGGATCGCTTCATACTCGCGAGCCCATCCAGGCTCCGCCGCTGCCAACCCATGCGGCCGCACTTGGACCCTCATCCTCCACCTATCCTCCCTAACTCAGGACCCCCGACTTTCGATTCTCGACTTGGGACTTGGAACTTAGGACTGCTCCCCACGGCTGCGCCCCCATCGTCTCACCGTGCAGCCGGCAGCGCTGGCCATAGTACTGGCGCACCTCGCTTGGATCACCCTGAAAGATGAGGCTGCCCTGACACATCAAGGATGCCGAGTCGGCCACGGTGACCATTTCGTCCCGGTGGGTGATGAGCAACACCGCCGTGCCTTGGTCGGCCATGCGCCGGATGAGGGCGGCGATGTCAGCCAAGGTAAGAGTGTCCACGCCGGAGTCCGGCTCATCCAGGATGGCCAGCTTGGGGTGCATGGCGAACACGGCGGCCAACTCAATACGCTTGCGCTCGCCACCTGACAGCGTGTGATTGACCGGCCGCTTCAAGTAGGCTGACGGCGCCAGAGCCACCGCCTCCAGCGCCGCCGCCAGGTGATTTCGGTCACGGTCTTGCGCGCCCAATGACAGATACGCGCCGACCGGCAGTCCCTCAAAGCGGGCTGGCTCCTGCCAGGCCAAGGTGAGCCCCAGCCGGGCGCGCTCGGTGATAGATAGGCGGGTAATGTCCTGGCCAGCGAACCAGATGCGACCTTCATCGGGGGTGTAGCCGGCACAGCCCATGATGGCGTAGGCCAGGCTGGATTTACCGGAGCCGTTGAGTCCCAGCAGGCCGTGCACCTCGCCCGGCCGGATGGCCAGGTTGATGCGATACAGGATGTCCCGGCCTTCGCGCTTCAAGCTCAGGTTCTCAACGTGTAAGATGTGGGTAATCATCAGTGATCCCTCACTTGTCCGCCCGCCCGCCCCGATGCTATCATCTATCCCGAAAGAGGTGAGAGGGATGACAACTCTGGAGCTGGAACTGGTGGAGCTCCAGGCGCGTGTCGAGCGGCTGGAAGATTCGGTGCGCCGGCTGACGGGCGAGGAGCCGGAAGTGGCACCGCCAGCTCCGGGCGAGCCTCTGGACCCGAAACAGCTCATTGCCTGGTTGAAAGCCAAGGGACTGGTCCGTGACCCCACACCCGAGGAGTGGCGGCTGGCCGCCGAGTGGGATGCCCTCCCGGAGGAAGAGAAGCAAGCCCATATCCGTTTCATGCGCAGCCTGATCCTGGACCCGCCTCTGAGCCAGATCATCCTCGAAAATCGCCGTTAACGTGGCCCTCTACTACTTCGACACCAGCGCCCTGATCAAATATTACGTCACCGAACCCGGCAGCACCTGGGTACGTCAGCTCATCGAGGACCGGGATCCAGAGACCGCCTGGTGGCGCCATCTCGTTTTCGCCGCCGAGATCACGCGCGTCGAAGTGGCCGCCGGGCTGGCTGTGATCGAGCGCGTGGGTCGGATCAGAAAATCGCAACTAAGCCAGCAACGTTCAAGGTGGACCCGCTTGCCCCAGATCGGGCCGGCCCACGCCGGTGAAGCGCAGCCACGTGCCCAGGTAAAGCGGCTCTCCGCCCAGGGCCGTCGCCGCGCGCTCTTCGAGGGATTCCTCCTCCACTTGAACCGTTGCCGCGCCAGCAGCCCGCGCGCCCCGGATCGCCAGCTCCCGCCCTCGCTCGCGAGCGAATGCCAAAGCCTGCTCCAGCTCCCTGAACTCCCACAACCCGACCGGCGAATGCAACGTGTAGCCGGTGATACCGGTGACATCGTACTGAGCTGTGATGCGCATCTCACACGTGTGCACCACGCTCCCGGAGACCGCTCCCACGGCGTTGGCCACATGCACATACTCGGGAAGGGTCAACTCCGCGTTCAACCGTGCTGCCACCTGATCGAAATAGGCCGGGGCCGGCGCGCCCAGCGCCACGATCGGCTGTCGAAGCTGAAAACGCACGTCCAACTCCGGCAGGCCGCCGTCTCCCAGGGCACGCTCCACCAACCGGCGGGCAACGGGCTCCCGCCACACGTCATCCGACTCCCCATGCAGCGACAGGACCCGGTTGAGGATCGCCACGGTCAGCCGCCGGATTACGGTCTCCCGCACCACTTGGCTGACCTGATCGGCCGAAAGCCCCATGTGCTCGCCCAAATGGGCGGCCACGCGCCGCGCCACCGCCACATCCCACGCCCGATACCGTCCCTCGACATGCAGGGCATCGGTGGGGGTGAAGCTGACGCGCCGCAGGAGGCCGTGCTGCTCCAGGCGGTTGGGTCGCCCCAGATACAGGCGGGCACGGGGGGCCCGTTCGGCCAGCCGATCCGGCGAAAGAGGCCCCTCCCCCAACGCGTCGATAATCTGGCGCTCGGTCTCCGTCAACTCCCAACCCTGGGCGGAGCCGACAAGGGCGAAGAGACAGGGGGTCTCTCCAGCCCCGTTGCGTCGCAAGCTCCGCTCGATCTCGCGCCCGGCCTGCGGATGCAGCGCAGCCATCATGCAGAGCGGGATGGCGCGCTCGGGGCCGATCTGCATCTGCCGTCCAGCGATCCGGATCAGGCTATCGCCGCCCAGCCCGGTCGTCTGCGCGTCCACGGCCCGTACCAGCGTGCGCCATCCCCCCACTCGCGCCCCATCATCTCGAATGCCCGGCCGCCCTCTCACCAGCACGGCGATGTCGGTGGTGGTGCCTCCCATGTCCACGACGATGGCGTTGTCCAAACCCGTCAGGCGACGAGCTCCCACGATGCTGGCCGCAGGGCCAGAGAGGATCGTCTCCACCGGATGCTCCAGCGCCACCTCTGCCCGCAATAACGCCCCATCGCCGCGCACGATCATCAAGGTGGCCGGGATGTGGTGACGCGCCAGGGAGCTTTGCACGGCCTGGATCAGATGCTGAATGAGCGAGATCAGGCGCGCGTTGAGCGCCGCGGTGGTGGCGCGCCGGATCGAGTTCAGCTCGCCCGTCAGCTCGTGGGCGCAGGTGACCGGAAGACTGCTGAGGGCACGCATGAGCTCGCGCGCCCGTTGCTCGTGCTCGGGATTGCGTACGCCAAAGTAGGCCGAGATGGCCCAGGCGTCCACCTGCCCGGCATAGCGCGCTACGGCGTTGTGGATCGCCGCCTCATCCAGGGGGGCTGCCTCGCGCCCGGCCAGATCATGGCCACCCTGCACGAAGATCACCTGGTCGGTGACCAACTCTCGCTGAAAGCCCCACCGCTCGATCAGCCGCGGGTCGTAGCCGATCAGGATCAGCCCGACGCGCCCCCCTCTCCCTTCCACCAACGCGTTAGTAGCCAGGGTGGTCGAAAGCCCCACCAGCCGGACCTGGGTCAGGTCCACCCCGGACAAGGCCGCGATGGCGGCATCAATCCCACGGCTGAGGTCGTCATGGGTGGTCAAGGCCTTGGCGCTGGCCAAGACGCGATCGCTCTCCCAGTCTATGACGACGGCATCCGTGTAGGTGCCGCCGGTATCAACGCCCAGCATGTACGGCAAGGGAGTTCCTCCTAAAGCTGCTCACCTTGGTCCACCATAAACGATTTGAGCACATCATGCAGTTCGGTGTCGGTCGGGGCGCGACCCTGGAAGACCAGCTTCCCATTGATCGCTACGGCTGGCAGGTCACGCAGGCTGTACCAGGCGAAGGCGGTTCGATCCCCTGTCTTGATGATCTTCGCCGTCAAGCCCAGCTTGCTCAAGATACGGGCCATCTGTTGTTCCAGCGCCTCACATTCCTGACACTCCACGCTGAGCAGTTCGATTTTGAGAGGATGACCGGCCAGCGCCTCACCAACGACCTGGGTTCGCCTTGCACGCCAACTCATCTTCTACTCCCTAAAGCCAACTGCGCAAGGGCGGCTCCTTGCGTTTCGATCACCGTCGCCAGGGCGACCAGCCCTCGCTCTTCGATGGCCGTCGTCAACGCACGTAGCACGTCCAGCATATCCGATCCCCCATTTGCTACCCGTCAGTTGCGGTGTTACAATTAACCCTGGAGGTGAGCCCCATGACGACCCTGGAACTGGAACTGGTGGAGCTCAAGGCGCGCGTTGAGCGTCTGGAGACGAAAGTGCGCCGGCTGACGGGCGAGGAGCCGGAGGTGGCACCGCCGGCTCCGGGTGAGCCCCTGGACCCGAAACAGCTCATCGCCTGGCTCAAGGCCGAAGGGCTGGTCGTGGACCCGCCGCCCATGGCCCGAGCCCACGCTGAGCGCTGGCGGGCCCTGCCAGAAGAGGAGAAGCAAGCCCACATCCGTTTCATGCGCAGCCTGGTCCTTGACCCACCATTGAGCCAGATCATCATCGAGAACCGCCGCTAGCATGGCCGTCTACTACTTCGACACAAGCGCCCTGGTCAAATACTACGTCACCGAACCGGGCAGCTCCTGGGTCACAGAACTGATGGATACCTGTGATCCTGGCACAGAGCTGCCCGTACACACGGTGTTTGTGTCGGGTGCCAGTGTGGCTGAGGTCTCGGCTGCCCTCTCCATCCTCCATCGTCGTAGAGTGATCTCTCGCAGACAACGGGACGATGCATACGACCACTTCCTTACCGACCTTGAAGAGCGGTTTGCGATGGTGACCGTTCCGCTCCAAGATTTCTATTCGGCGGCTGAACTGGCCCAACGTCACCCCCTCAAAGCCTACGACGCCGTGCAGCTTGCTGTGGCCCTGCGCCACAGCCATGCCCTTGCCCTTCATCGTCTCACCCTCACCTTCGTCAGCGGCGATGACACCCTCCTCACCGCCGCCCAGGCCGAGGGCCTCCCTACCGAC
>DAOUAJ010000300.1:0-11099 GCA_034433615.1 Anaerolineae bacterium
AAGGCCGGGCAGAAGCGCAAGGGGCGAGCCTTGCAACACATCCTGGCCCGCTCGCTGAGCGCCAGAGCCCTGGCGGTAAAGCGAGTGACGACCAACCGCCACCGGCAGATACACAGCCGGGGTTGGGACGTTTCAAAGCCGCGTCCTGTGAGAAGGGCGTTCAGAGAGGCTTGAGCCGTATGCGATGAAAGTCGCACGTACGGTTCTGAGGGGGCGGGGTGGTGGCAACGCCGCCCCGCTACCCGACCAGCCGACCCGCCTATCGGCGGGCGGCTGAGCTTAGTCGTTAGGCCGCCTTATCGGGCGGGGCAATCTAACGGAGGTGCAAAATGCTACGTTAACTTCGTGCAAATGCCAGGCTGTCGGCAACACTGCTCTTGGGAGCACTGGTAATCGCTCTGGTAGTAGCCTTCGATGGCTTGGGGCGGAGCTCAGGCGGGCTGATAGTTCAAGCGTTCCAGTCACCCATCCGAACTCCAACGCCACCTCCCTACCCACCGCCGCCAACTCCAGAGCCTTCCCCTACTCCTCCTGGCGCTTGTCCGCCACAAACACGATGGCGCGCGTTTGAAGCGGATATCGAGGTGGAGGGACTGGCGGGTGCGGAACGGGCTATGCTGCGCCTGCAGCCAGTGGATCGAAGCGGGTTGGGCTGAGGTCTCGTGGCGGGATGACCGGCAGTACATTTACCAGTACGACAGCGCCAACGCCAGGTGGGTCTTCTTTGATGAGTACAATCTGGCTCTGGGATCAAGAGTAGAGACCAATGTGCAATACGATCCCAATCTTGGCATGTGGAAGGCGCGCTACTACCTGGGAGGTGGATACTGGAGGGTGCTGGCGACAGCGGATTTAGGGTTTACCACCGCTGATCGCGGTTTCAATCGGGGCGAGGTCTATACCGCCGATGGTGTTCACTCAATCCTGCCCTTATCGAGTTTCGACAAGGGGTATCTACTCCTGGGCAACGATTGGTACCCCTGGACCACCGCATACCTGACAGCCATTGCCAGAGACGCTCCTTATCAATGCGATATGATCGAAGAATATCACCGATTCAACATTCACTCGCCCATCGTTTTTGTTCCACTTGCGTTGAAGGACACACAGTGAATGATTCAGGAGGTTTTGAAATGCGTACTTATGTCCTTGCGCTGATGGTTCTACTGACCTGGATCATAACAGGCTGTGCCTCATCACACCCCTTACTTTCACCGGAGCCGACTGCAACGCCTATAATCCCTTCTAAGCAGCCGGAGCCGTCACGCCCCCGGGTCAAGGGAGAGATTTCAGGCGTTCCTGATGGCACGTTGGTGACCATTCACGTACGGACACTGGGGGGTTGGGAAACGCGTACCGTCAAGGGGCCGTTTCCGGGTCTTTGGGAGTCTGTCGTGACCGAAGCTAGCGGGATAGACTATATCGTGACCGCCGAGGCGGAAGGATACGTCAGCCAGCCCATTAGTTACACCATCCACATCAGCGACGACACCGCTTACGTGGTGCGTGACGGTCAGGCGACCGATGAGGAGGCCATCCACCTCGACTTCCATTTCGTGCCAAAGGAATCGCCCTAATCCGAATCTGAAGACATAAAGCAAGACAGAGGCGGCCTAACACCCGCTCCAGCCGACCCGCCTCCGCTGGCGCTCCGGCGGGCGGCTGAGCTCGGTCATTAGCCAGCGCAATTGCGCACGGCAGCCAAGTCACCACACAATGAAGCGATTCCTTGTTTTCCTCAGATTAATCTTGGTGCTCACCGTATTGATGTTCGGCACTTAGTAGCTTAGCGCACCGGTCTTGCCGCAAGGAGTCCTTCGTCCATACTTCTCTCGGCTGTTCTTACTACGAGTTGGCGAGTTCACATTCGGAAGAGTGCTACTGGCAAATCTGTTACCCTTCTTCGGTGTCCAGTTTATGAACCTGTTCAGAGTGGGTAAATATGCTGGCAGTTTGTATGTTCTTCCCGTCTTTTGGAGTCTCTACGGTCTGCTGTTAGGGACCAACTCCTTTGTGTTCGCCGGTCAGCCTGTTCCATTTTCTATCACGGTTCTTTGGACGCGAACAGGTTTTATGGAGCTGCTCGCCTATACGGTAGGTTATGAAGCAACAAAGGGGTGGGCGCTTTGGGAACAGCAAGGTCTATGGAACGTGCGACGGCTCACGGATAAGCGTTGAAGACCGCAGGTAGGAGATCGGGCTTATTGGATTGCCGCGCTATTTCTCTTGCTTGTTGCAGTGGGACGAGGAGTTCAGTAACAAGTAGTGCTGGCGAACCAGCACTTCAGCGGAGCAAGGTATCTCCAACTTTCTGAACCAATTGTACTATGACCTTCACCATTGGCATCACCTACTGGCCACGACGCAAGGCCACGGCCTGGTGGCAAGCTTTTGACCGGGTCGAGGTGGCGGAGGAGCTGGCTCATGTGGCGGCGTTGGGCTGTCATCTGGCCCGCATCCCGCTGCTGTGGTCGGCCGTCCAACCTACTGCCGACCGGCTGGATCATCGCACGCTGGACCACCTGGGTGAGACGTTAGATGCTGCAGACGAGGCCGAGCTGCGCGTGGTGGTGGATCTCCAGGTTGGGCCGGCCTGCGGCGCGTTTCATTTCCCTGACTGGGCGATGGATTGGTCGCCAGCAGGCTTATCGTCAGGAGCACAGGCCGACCTGCCTGTGCGTCAGATCGTGAACGGGCGCGAGGAGACCCGCTACCGCCTGCGTGATCCCTTCGCCGACGAGAAGATGATTGCGGCGCAACGGCGGCTGTTCCGGGAGGTGATCGGCTACTACACCGATCACCCGGCCGTGTTGGGGTGGAGCCTGGGGCACGAGCTAGATCGGGCGCGCCCGCCCCAAGCCGCGGATGCCGTGGCGGAATGGTTGGAACGTCGTGTGACCGAAATTCGAGAGGTGGCCGAGGCCGCCCGGCTTTTCTGGTATTTGGACCTGGAAGCCTTCTCGCGTCCCTCGGGCGTGCGCCCTGATCACGTCGCTGCGATCTTGGGGACCGTGGCAGTGGAGGTACACCCCGGCCTGTGTTCCCTCGCCGAGCACCCGCTAGACACCGAGCTGGTGCGCTTTACGGTGGCACTGGCGCGGGCGCTAGCCTCGGAATCGGCGCCGGAGACGCCTGTGTGGGTGGCCGGGTGCGCGGTGCCTACAGTGCCCGTCCCTGGCGATCCAGGTACGATGCTGCCAGACGTGGTGGACGGGGTCACGCGCGACGTTTACTTCGCCAGCGAGACGGAACAGGCGGAGTTTGTCGAACGGGTACTCGAGGAGATGGTCGCCGATGGGGTGGCCGGCTGCTGGCTGGGGCATTATGCTGACTTTGACCAGGTGCTGTGGGAAGATCCCCCACTGGATCGGTGCCGGCGGGCACAGACACTGGGGTTGATACGGCGCGACGGCAGCGAGAAGCCCGCGGCCGCATCGGTGTACCGCATCCGCCAGCGCCTGGAGAGGGGGGGACTCAACCCCGGGCAGCCTCAGCGCCGACTGGAAGTGGATCCTGAGGAGTATTGGCGAGCGCCAGAGCGCCACCTGCGCCGGCTGTACGATGAGTATCGGGAAGGGGGGCAGTAGTAGCTCATTTATTTGGGGGGTGCCCTTCAAGTTGCTCCGGATAACCCGACGTGGTATAATTGACTCTGGCCCACGGCTGGTCAGGCCAAGCTCAATTCAGTCGCTTGGGGTATTACCGGGGGAAGGCATGGACAAACTGCAATTCAACATGGTACAGATCGTTAAATCTGTGCCATTGTTCATGTCCCTGACCCAACGCGATTGGGAAGACGTGGCCGGGATGTTGGTAGGCCGTTGTTATCCTAAAGATGCCTACATCTTCCACGTCGGCGATCCCCCTGATGCGCTCTACATCGTCTGGATCGGACAGGTCAAAATCCTCCGCCATTCCGAAGAAGGACGCGACATCGTCCTGGACGTCATCGGCCCAGGCCACATGTTTGGCGAGATGGCAGTGTTCGATGGTGCGCCGTACAGCGCCAGCGCTCAGGCCATGGAGGACGTGGCCGTCGTTTCCATCTCCCGTCCTGACTTTTTCCGCCTGCTGGAACGTTACCCCAGCGTGTCGCTGGCCGTCATCAGCGAGCTCAGCCGACGCCTGCGCAGCGCCAGCGACTTGGTGCACAGTCTGGCCGTAGAGCGCGTCGAACGCCGCATCGCCCGTATGTTACTCAAACTGGCTGCTTCTACTGCCCAACATAGCGCAAACGGCCTGGTGATTGACCTCCCTTTGACCCGGCAAGACATCGCTGACATGACCGGCACTACTGTAGAGACGGCCATTCGCGTGATGAGCCGCTTCCGCAAAGACGGACTGATCACTACGGTGCGCGGCCGCGTGGTCATCCTCGATCCCGAGGGCCTGCGTGACGTGGCAGAGGAACATTGAGGCCTCGCAGTGAAGGCCGTACAGGGATCCCTCGAAGCGATTCAACCATTCGGTCCTGGGCTGCTGATCCACTTGAGATGGCCGCTCCCGACCAGCCCCTGTATCCCCGGCCAGTTCTTCCTGGTGCGCTGTACATCCTCCCCTGACCTTTGGGACCCCTATTTGCGTCGCGCTCTGTTCCCGGCTATCATTGCACCCGGTCACCTGGCGTTATGGTTGACGGACGCGAGCGACCGCGGGCTAGCGTGGCTGGTCGCGCAGCCAGAAGGCACGCCACTCGACCTGTTAGGGCCGGGCGGGCACGGATTTGATATTCCTTCCTCCCCTGGAAACGTGCTGCTCATAGCCCAGGACGGCGGGTTGGGACCGTTATGGCCGGTGATGACCCAGGTGCTTGCAGCAGGCGGCCAGGTCACTCTGGCTCTGGGGACACAACAGGGTGATCTGGCTGTGCCGCCCACGCTGGTACCCATCGCCACCGAGTATCGGCTGGCAACAGCCAATGGTTCCGCCGGCTTGAGGGGAGACGCGCTGGCTCTGTTGAATGGTCTGATCCGATGGCCCGATCGCATCTATGCCGCCCTGCCTCAGGATTACTGGCCCCGGCTGCGCGCCTGGATCGAAAGTTGGCGTCCTCACATAGAACCGGGCTTTGCCCAGGTGTTGACGTCGGCCGACATCCGATGCGGCATCGGCGCCTGCCTGACTTGCGTCGTTGAGCGGGCCGACGGCCGATTCACGCGCGCGTGCGTGCACGGCCCGGTGCTGGACCTGACGATTGTGACCTAAATTGCTGTCTTTCGTCCATCGCCTGTGGTTTAGCGAATGACCATTGAGCTGGCTCCTCATCACAAGGTCGGATTGATGTTAACCTCGCCGCTGATCCTGGCGGCCGGGGTGATTGGTTACGGCGACGCGCTGCCCCGCGCGCTGGATTTGTCGCGCTGCGGCGCCTGGGTGACCGCACCTATCGGCCTGCGGCCGTGCCCCGGATCGCCGCCACCGCGCCTGGCGGAAGTGCCGGGCGGCCTCGTGTTGGCGGAGACTGGACAGAATCCAGGCGTCGGCCGGGTGATTCAGCAATATGGCCCTTCCTGGCCCCATCTGGGCCTGCCGGTGATCGCCCGCCTCTGGGGGACGATGGAGGATCAGGCGGTGGTAGCCCGACGTCTGGAAAAGGTGGAGAGTGTGGCCGCGCTGGAGCTGGCCCCGGCTGATGCTCTGGGGCCCGAAGCTGCAGCCGATTTGGTGAGGATGGTGCGCCAGGCCTGCGATTTGCCCCTGCTGGTTGCCCTCCCCTTGCTAACCGATGAGGCGGAGTGGGCCATCGCCTGCGCCGAGGCAGGGGCAGATGCGCTGGTGGTGGGGCAGCCGCCGCGAGCGCTGGGGCTGACCGCCGACGGCGCACCAGTGCATGGTCGTCTTTACAGTCCGGTTGTGGCCCCATTGGCCTGGGCCGCGCTGGAGCGGATCACCGCAGCCGGGCTGGGATTGCCTCTGATCGGCGCAGGCGGGATCCATCATCCGGCAGACGCCCGGGCCTTCCTGCGGCTGGGAGCAGTGGCATTTCAGGTTGATACCGCCATCTGGGTGGATCCGACACTACTCGCACGAATTGCCACCATCACAGAAGAACCGGAGCAGGCATGAGAGCAGTGGTGCAGCGCGTGAGCCGGGCTTCCGTAACGGTCGCAGGAGAGGAGATCAGCGCCATCGGCCATGGTTTCCTGATCCTCCTGGGGGTGACCCACGATGACGGTGAGGCCGAGGCTGTCTATCTCGCCCGCAAGATCGCCGGGCTACGGCTATTTGAGGATGCCCAGGGGAAGATGAATCTGTCGCTGGCAGACGTGGGCGGCCAGGCGCTGGTGGTATCGCAATTTACGCTGTACGGCGACGCGCGCAAGGGGCGCCGCCCCAGTTTTACCGACGCCGCTCGACCGGAGCAGGCCGAGCCTCTGGTGGAACGCTTCGTAGCCTGTTTGCGGGACGCGGGTGTGCCCACTCAAACCGGGCAGTTTCAAGCCCACATGGCTGTCTGCCTATGCAATGATGGACCGGTCACGTTAATTCTGGACACAGCGCAACTGTGAGATGGTAGCTGTTTGTCTGCAATCGCAACGCGACTGGAAAAGGGGTGTGATCTGATGATTGACGACTTTCTTACCCGGCCGGAGCAGAAGGCGGTGGACCTGACCATCCTCCAGGCGATGACAGCGCGCCTGGACGATTACCTGACTCGCGATCGTCTGCACTGGCCGATGGTGGTGGAGACTCCTGAAGGCACCCGTCGGCCCACCATGTCCATCGGCGGGATGTTAGCTCGCCTGGTCCGCCTGCGCGCCTTGGCCGACCGTCTGACGTCAGAGGAGAATGAGGTCCTGCAAAAGGCAGAGGCCGAGATGGCCCGCGCGCGCCGTTGGTATCCCGAAGCTTATCGCTCCCACGTCATTCACGAGTTGACCAGCCTGCTAGACTCCTGGCGTTGGTTCCTGGATGAGTGCTACGAGAACCTGGAAGCGTGCGCCGACAGCTACCCGGCCGACGCACGCATCCGCACGAATATCCAGTTGCTCGTTGATCACATGGGGGAAGAGGCGTTACCGGCTGGCCTTTTGGATCAAATCCGCGCGCTAGACGGCCGTCTGCGCTCGCGCTTCCAATCAGGAGAGTTCATCTGGGAAAGCAAGCTGGCCCCTGTCTTCCCTCCCAAGCAGTTCTGGTGGCTCTACGGCCGCCCGTCGGTATGAATGTGATCAGCGGAGCCTTCCGTTTTACGCATTACGTCTTACGGACCGGGCGTAACAGCCTCCGCTGATGAGGCTGCGCTCTCGGCTGGCGCGAAATAACTGCGCAACTCCTGCTTCAGTCCCTCGTCTGTCACCAGTTCCTCGAAATCACTCCACAAATCAGCGGGCAGCAACGCTCGCGGCCCGAAGGTCTGCCGCCGGATGCGCAGTGCGGTATCCAGATTGGCTTTGGCTACCTCGGCCTCACCCGAGGCAGCCCAGATCAGTGCGATAGCCAGATAGCATGGCTCGGCCGTATAGCCGCGCTGGATCAGGGTTAACAGGAACTCCAATGCGGTATTCCTCTCGCCGAGGCGGAACTGAGCCATGGCCCAGGCTTCCCACCCTGCATCGAAGTCGCCAGGCCGATTCTGTACCACGCGCCGCCAGGCCTTCTCAGCACGCGCATGGTCCCCCCGATAATGGGCCAGCAGGCCACGGTAGTAACCAGCCACCAGTGGATTCTCTTCAGCGTCCAGGTAAAGCAGAGCGCTGTCGTAGTCGCCGGCTTCTATGAACATGCGATAGACAGTCTCTGATGCCCTTTTGAAGAATGCATCGTGTTTGCGAGCGGTTTCCCATGCCCGTGCGGCCGCGTGGAATTGACCCTGCTTTCGCAGCAGGCGAAAACGCGTCCAGTGAAGCAGACCCAGTTCCTCGCTTTCGCGCGCCCGTTGGGCGGCTTCCGCCAGCATGGACTCTGCCTCCTCCAGGCGGTCCATCTCCAGCAACTGCGCAGCCAGTTCCAACGGATGCCAGAAGTCGTCGGGAGCCTCTTTTGTCAGTTGGCGCAGTTCAGCCAATCCCGACTCGACCTCCCCCGTGTAAATGAGCTCGGTCGCTGCCCGTCGCCGCCAGAGTTGGGAGTCATCAGGATCCAGCTCAGCCATTTGCCGACACAAGGCATTGGCCTGGGCGTGCTCTCCCATCCAATCGAGCACCAACTGCAGCTCATCGGCGGCGGTGATCAAATAACCCTGGAGTTGCTCATCGCGCGGAGACATTTCCGGTAACACGCGGCTGAGCCGATCAACAACTCGACGATATGATTCGATGGCGGCCTCAGGTTGCCCAGCCGCCCGTGCCTGGCGAGCTCGTTGGATCAGATCCTCATAGCTTCCTGGGATGTGCATGTTGGGGTCTCTCTCCGTTTGGAATCTTGTGAGAGCAATCTTTGCCCTTTGAACAGCCATGTTGCAGCCGTGATGCGTGCCTGCCTTAGACGACGTGCAGGGCAGGGAAACGGGATGCGTAGGCTCACGGATCACCCATCACGGCTTAAATTCCCTGCGCCATCTGACGCTGGCGGCCTGATCCCTGCCAGATCAGGTCGCCCAACTCAGCCACCAGCATGCCGATCAAAATCAACGCACTCCCTAGCATCGCGCGCCCGGTCAGCATCTCCCCGATCAGCAAGAAGCTGAACAACGCGGCAAAGACCGGTTCCAGGGAAAAGATGAGCGCCGTGTGCGTGGGACTGGTGAACCGTTGGGCCCAGGTCTGCGTGGCGAAGGCGAAGGAAGTAGCCAGCACACCCGTGAAGGCGGCAGCGAAGAGAGCCTGTCCGCCCATCGCCGGCCAGGGCTGTTCCCATCCTATCGCGATGGCTCCGCTCATCGCAGCAACCGTAGCAATCTGTACTGCTGCCAGGCGCATAGCTGGCTGTCTGGGTGCAAAAGCCGCCGTGAGCACCACCTGGGCGGCGAAGCTGACCGCACAACCCAACACCAGAAGATCACCCAGACCCACATTCAGATCGGCGTTGCCTGTCCCTTGTGCCTGTCCTGCCCGGGACAGGCTGGCAGTCAGGTCAGGGAGGGAAAGCAGGGCCAGCCCAACTGTGGCCAGAGCCACACCCGCGACGGCTGCTCGCGTGGGCGGGCGACGCAGGAATAGCGCCGAGGCTACTGGCACTAATGCCACGGATAGGCCGGTGATGAACCCGGCCTTGGCCGGCGTGGTATATCGCAGCCCCATCGTCTGCAACCCGTAGCCTGTCAGCAGCGCCAGCCCCATCAGCCCGCCCTGCACCAGCAGCCGCCGGTCTGGCCATGGAGCGGATGTCTCCCGCCAGGCCAGGGGGAGCAGAGTCAACGCTGCCAGAGAAAAACGCACGGCCAGAAACGCGAAAACCGGAAAATTGGTGACTGCATCCTTGACCATGACAAAGGTGGCACCCCAGATCGCTACCACCAACAGCAACGCCAGGTCAGCCACAAGCAGCCTGGGGACCGGCAATTGACGACGTGGGGCGATGGGTGGAAGAGGATTCATCATCTCCTCACGAGCCGCTCATCTTGAATGCACCCTACTGATTCACACCTGGCCTGGTGATCAGCCTGGGAGCTACCGGCAGTTCACTCTGGACCATGCGTAACAGCGACTCCGCTTCCAGATCCGGGATGGTATAGCAGGGTGCTCCCATGGCCTCTGCCAGGCTTTGGGCCAGCCCCCGGTCGAAAGCGGTATGCTCCATGTTGATGACGACACTGCGCAGGTGAGCCTGGCGCAGCAGGTCAGCGACACGCAACGCCTCCTCCTGAGCAGGCAGGCCAGCTATCGAGACATTGCCCGCGCCGTCGGTCAGCAGGATGATGAGAGGTACAACTTCGGCATCGCGGCGTCGGGCGGTGAGGCACACCTGGTAGGCCAGTAGCAGCCCGCTGGAGAGAGGCGTCTTCCCGCCCACGGGGAGGTCTTTCAGAGCCCGTTGAGCCAGTTCGACGCTGGAAGTAGGCGGGAGCACGATACGTGCTCCGTCCCGCTGGAACACGATCAACCCCACCTGATCACGCCGTTGATAAGCGTCCTTGAGCAACGACATGATCGCCCCTTTGGTGGCCTCCATGCGTTCGGCCGCGGCCATGGACCAGGAAGCGTCCACGACGAAGAGGACCAGATTGGCCGTCCGGCGCACTCGCACCTTACGTTGCAGGTCTTCCTTTTGCACCAGCAGCGCCAGGTCGCTCTCTACCATCTCACGGCGGCTCTTCTGGTGAGGCGCTGCCTGGCGTAACGTAGCATCAAAAGCGATGTCATCCGGGCGCTCGCCCGCTGGCCTGGCCCGCACATAACGGCCGCGCTTCCGTTCGGTGCGGGTCACCGAACGCTTACCTGCTTTCTGCCGGGTCAAACGATCAAGCGGGGTATCTAAACGGCGAGCCTGGAAGACCTGACCGACTCGAACCGGCCGCTGCGCGCTGCGATCTTGCCCTGATGCCGACGAGTCACTGGTCGTGTCGTGCAGCGGGGCAAACGATGGCGGTAAATCCTGGGCGTTACCTTCCTCAGTCTCACCCGTCAGGTCTTTTTTTTTACTTCAGCAGGTGAGGGATGGGTGTTATCAGGGAAATTTGGTTGCTGGACCTGAGCGCGAGCGTGCTCCAGGCGATCCTGGAGCTGGCTGAACTCTAACGAGGATTCCTGAAAAGGTTGTCGTTTCAGACGATGAGGCAATGCCAGCTCGGCCGCCAACAAGATGTCACGGTCGTTGATGGCCAATCGTCCCTCGAAGGCGGCGTGGGCTCGCGCCGTCTTGAGGATAACAATGTCCGCTCGATGGCCATCCACGTGCAGCTCGGAAGTAAGCTGGGCGATGGTGTACAGATCACGCTGAGTATACGTCACCAGGTCCAGCCGCTCCCGAGCGTGCGCGATCTCCTGCGAGAGTTTGTTTTCTTCTGCCTGCCACGCTTCCCGGAACCCTTCCGCGTCCTGGTCAAACTGGATGCGGCGTTCCAGGATTTGCACGCGCTGGTCGGCATCCAACAGACCGTGAATATCTACCGAGAGGGCAAAGCGATCCAGAAGCTGGGGGCGCAGCTCGCCTTCTTCAGGGTTCATGCTTCCTACCAGGACGAAGCGCGCCGGATGAGAGAAGCTGATCCCCTCCCG
>DAOUAJ010000301.1:0-17632 GCA_034433615.1 Anaerolineae bacterium
CGGACAGCCGCGCCTCCGCCAGGAGGCCGCCCACCTTGCGCCCCCGCACGGTCAGGTCGTTCGGCCATTTCAGCATGACCGGCACGGCACAGGCCGTCTCGATGGCCTCAGCCGCGGCCAGGCCAGCCATCAAGGTCAGTTGTAGAGAGTGGTGAGGTGGCAGGGGGGGACGCAACAGCAGCGAGAGCAGGAGTGCCTGGCCGAAAGGTGCCCACCATGAACGCCCCAGGCGGCCGCGCCCGGCCGTCTGCTCCTCGGCCAGCACCGCTGTCCCTTCCGGCCAGCCACGCTCGGCCAGCCGGGCGACCAGCGTCTGCGTAGAAGTCAGACGCGGCGCGTAGACCAGCGGGCGGCCCATCGTCTTCGTAGTCAGTTGTGAAGCCAGAGGCATCAGATTGAGTCGGTTCATGGACAGCCAATGAGAGGGTCCACAGCACGTGATGAGAATTCACTCAGCAGCGGCCTGATTTTGAGACATATCATTGCCCGCTTGTTCATTTTGCTCTTTGCGCCATGCTTCTGTCATGGCCACGATCTCGCGAGCAAGTTGGATAGAGCGCCGGGCCGCCGCCAATGCGTCTTCTGCTGACTCGCGCGTGAAAAGGTCCCACGGCAATGTATGAGTTGCTTCGTCGCCATAGTCGGTCAGAAAATGCTCGGCCGGCCCCAGGGCCAGTAGATCAGGTAACATGCGGCGCATAGCCTCTTGGATCTCATCAGGTAACGCCTGGGTACGAAGTATGGAAGCAACTTGATGCGCCGGGTCATGGGTCTTAGGCGCCGCGCCGAATAACATCAACACCGCCTTACCGGCATTCTCTACGGCTAACTGTCCATTGTCCACACAGGAGCGCCATCGCTCCAGCTCCATATCTTGCTCAGCTTCGATCAGGAACCCCTCAGCGAGGGCCAGCCGATAGGTTACATCGTCAAACTCTCTCACGGTAACCGTCCCAGGTTAATTCCCAAGCGCCAGTCGGCAGGCGAGGAAACACCCACATGAGAACCCCTCCTACCCGACGCCGCTGCAATCCAGAATAGCGCAATGCAGCCAATGCCTTCTGACGATAAGGCTCAAAGTAAGAATCGCCATAGAGGCATAGGCCTTCTACGCAAACATCCAGCAAGAGAGGAGTCAGGTCGGTCATGACCTCTTCCGGCGTTTTAGCTACGAAGCTGATGGGGCCAGGCAGGTCAGCGAGAATAGGCAGCAATGTCATCCGTACGAGCCGTACGCGCGCGACCGGATCACGGGGTAGGCCTTCTATCACGACAAAGAGGTCGTGATCGCTGTCCGGCCGGGCCTCTCCCCGAGCCTGAGAGCCGAACAGAATCACCGTTTTGAGCCGTCCGGCGAAGGTCTGCTCCAGTACCTGAACAACCAGGTTGTAGCGCTCCCTTATGAGAGCATGTGAGGCTGGCTCGGCCGACGGATGGGCTACAAGGCCATCGCTCTCTTGTGTCATAAGCTAACCCCCTTATCTTAAATTGTATCATGGCTGGCTGTATCAAGCAACCAGAGGAGACGGCAACAAGTCAACGAGTAACGAGAAGACGGGACAATAGTTCCCCGTTGCCCCTTCCTCTCGTTGCCTTATCCCACATCCCTTATGGTATAATAGCACGCAGCCGTTAAGGGAGTGGGAAATGTCCGTTCTGACCGCGAATGGCCTGGCAAAATCATACGGTGCGCTGGACGTCTTTGCCGGAGTGGATTTACGCGTTGAGCACGGCGACCGCATCGGCCTGGTGGGGCCCAACGGTCAGGGTAAGACCACGTTGCTCAAGATCCTGGCCGGGATCGAGCCCCCCTCCGCCGGCACAGTAGCCCGCGCGCGTGGGTTACGCGTGGGCTACCTTCCCCAGGATCCGCCACCGCCGAACGGACACACGTTGTACGCCGATCTGCTCGAAGTGTTCCGCGACCTCCAGGCGCAGGGGCAGGTTCTGCGCGCCCTGGAACAGCAAATGGAGGAAACCACAGACGAAGCCGAACTGGAGCGTCTCCTCGAAAAATACGGCGATCTGCAGGCACGATTCGAGCTGGCAGGTGGCTATGACTACGAGCTGCGTATCCGCCAAGTGTTGAGCGGCCTGGGGTTCGGGGAGAGCGATTATCACCAGCCGCTGGCACATCTGAGCGGGGGGCAGCGCACTCGGGCGCTGTTGGCTCGCCTCCTGTTGGAAGAGCCGGACCTGCTGTTGTTGGATGAGCCGACTAACCACCTGGACCTGGAGGCGGTCGAGTGGCTGGAGGAGACGTTGCTCCGGTGGAAGGGAGCGCTGATCGTCGTAGCCCACGATCGCTACTTTCTGGACAAGGTGGTGACTCGCATCTGGGACATGAACTATGGCCGGGTGGAGACCTACCGCGGTAACTACAGCCACTACGTTATCCAGCGGGAGGAGCGGCTGGAAAACCAACGTCGGCTGTGGGAGAAGCAGCAAGAGTACATCGCTAAAACGGAGGATTTTATCCGCCGTTATATGGCCGGTCAGCGCACCAGGGAAGCTCAGGGCCGTCTGCGTCGGCTGGAGCGCTTCAAAGAGGACGAACTGATTGACCGCCCCCGTGAGCAGCGGCGGATTAGCCTGGACATCACGACCCAGATCCGCTCTGGTGATCTGGTGCTGGCTACCAGGGATCTGCTGGTCGGGTACGATCCTGAGATGCCGCTATTCCGTTGCCCTGACCTGGAGATCCGGCGCGGCCATACCGTGGCTCTGATCGGCCCTAATGGCTCCGGGAAAACGACCTTTCTGAGGACCATCCTGGGCGAAATCCCGCCGCTGGCGGGTAAGATTCGCCTGGGCGCCAGTGTAGAGATGGGCTACCTGGCTCAAACTCAGGCCGGCCTCGATCCGCAGCAGACGGTGTTGGACACGATCTTGGAGGCTGCCCCGCGCCTCACCGTGGAGGAAGCGCGCCGGTTCTTAGGGCGTTTCCTCTTCACCGGCGATGACGTATTCCAGACCATCGGCACGTTGAGCGGTGGGCAGCGTAGCCGGGTGATTTTGGCGCGCCTGTCGCTGCGCGGTGCCAACTTCTTGATCCTGGACGAGCCGACCAATCACCTGGACCTGGAGTCGCAGGAGATCTTGCAAGATGTTCTGGTTCAGTTCCCAGGCACGATTTTGTTGGTGACCCATGATCGCTACCTGGCGGAGGCACTGGCCACGCACGTATGGGACTTGCGGGATGGCGAGCTGCGAGCTTATGAGGGTGGATATACCGAATATCTGGCTCAACGTACAGCGGAGCGGGAGGCCGTGCCTTCCACCCAGGCGGCCAAACAGATGCCCTCCCCTTCTGCCCAGGAAGTGCGTGAGCAGATGCGCCAGGAACGTCGCCAGCGCCAGGCTCAACGCCGCCAGGCTGAGCGCGTTGCCGCCATCGAGGGCGAAATTCACGGGTTGGAACAGGAATTGGCTCGATTGGGAGCAGCCATAGATGCAGCGGGCCGGGAGCAGGCGCTAAATCGGGTGCAGGAATTAGGCGTAGAGTATGTGGCTGCTGAGCAGCAACTGCATCGTCTGATGGAGGAGTGGGCGGCGCTGGCTTAGCCGTTGGCCAATCTGGCCCAGGCACCGGTTGCCCTGGCCTGCCCAGCCAAGGCAGGCAAACCGGCGCCTGGGCCGAACCGGACAGAACCGGGGCAGATTGAGGCACCAGCGCGCCGGACGTTGTGATGACCATCGTGATCGGCTTGACCGGCAACATCGCCACGGGCAAAAGCGCCGTTACGCGCATGCTGGCCGGGCTGGGGGCGCATGTTATTGATGCTGACGCGGTGGCGCACCGGGTTATTGCCCCGGGCGGCCGCGCCTATCACGCGGTGCTGGAGGCTTTCGGCTCTGATCTTGTGCAAGAGGATGGCACCATCAACCGGCGGCGGCTGGCGGAGATCGTTTTTGCCGATCCGGCCGCGCTGACCCGACTGGAAGCTATCGTCCATCCGGCCGTGTACGAGTCGGTCCGGCAGGAAATAAGCCGCATCGAGGCGAAGGCTGATCCTGAGGGACTTGAGCCAGTGGTTGTCATTGAGGCGATCAAGTTGCTGGAAGCGAGGATGAGCGTCTCGTTGTGCGACCAGGTCTGGGTGGTGACGGCTGCGCCAGAGCAGCAACTGCGCCGCCTGATCGAGCAGCGAGGGATGTCAGAGGCAGAGGCTCATCGGCGCATGGCAGCACAATCCCCGCAAGCCGTGAAGGTACAGCGAGCCGATGTGGTAATTGACAACAGTGGCACATTGGAAGATACTGCTGCGCAGGTGCGAGCGGCATGGGCAAACCACATAGAGCCTCGACGACGGGGCGTGGGAGAGCGAGCATGAACAGTCTGCGACGATTTTATAATGAACATCCAAACTTGAGCGCCTGGGGGGTGCTGTCCGTTGGGATGCTGATCATCGTGACCTGGTCGGCGCGCAACGTGGGCTTTCTCCCAGGGCAATGGGTAGCGCTGGGGATAGCAACTATCCTCCTGGCCGGCCTATGTGTATGGATCATCAGTTGGGAGGACGAAGAGCAGACACAGGATGAGGCAACGAGGCAATAGGGCAACAAGGCGATAAGGCAACGAGGAAGAGACGGCCTCGTTCCTCGTTCCTCGTTCCTCGTCGCCTCGTTGACTTATCAGCTCAGAGAGTAGGCAGTAGAGACAGATATGAGCACAACCAAGCGGGATTACTACGAAGTATTGGGTGTGAGTCGAGATGCCACACCAGAAGAGATCAAAAAGGCTTTCCGGCGTCTGGCGCGCCAGTACCATCCAGACGTGAACAAAGCGCCTGACGCGGAAGCGAAGTTTAAAGAGATCAACGAAGCCTACGAGGTGCTGAGTGACCAGGAGAAGCGGGCCGCTTATGATCGTTTTGGGCACGCGGCTCCTCAGGGCGTTGGTTTCGGCGGGTTTGGCGATTTCGGTGATTTCGGCGGATTTGGTTCCATTTTCGAGGACCTGTTCGGCGGATTTGGCATGCGCACGGCGGCCGCCCAGCGCGCGCCGGCGCGCGGGGCCGATCTGCGCATGGACGTCCGGCTGACGTTTGAGGAAGCGGTATTTGGTTGCACCAAGGAGCTGGAGATTCCTCGCTCAGAGACATGCCCTCACTGCGGAGGCAACGGTGCGGAGCCCGGCACCAGCCCGATTCGTTGTCCCCAGTGCAATGGGATGGGGGAGGTACAGCGCCGCCAACAGAACCCGCTCTTCGGCACTATCGTCACTCGCACCACCTGTCCGCGCTGTGAAGGGGTGGGAGAGATTATCACCACTCCGTGTAGTGAGTGTCGCGGGGCCAAGCGAGTCAGGCGAACTCGTCGCATCCAGGTGGACATTCCCGCCGGCGTGGACGACGGCACCCAGATCCGATTGGCTGGTGAGGGCGAAGCCGGCCTGCGCGGCGGACCTCCCGGCAACCTGTACGTAGTGCTCACCGTCGAACCCCATCCCTTGTTCCAGCGACAAAATTCTGACATCTTACTGGAGTTACCCATCAACATCGTGCAGGCAGCCCTGGGTGCTGAAGTGGACGTTCCCACGCTAGATGGGCCGACCAAACTAAGAATCCCACCAGGCACTCAGCATGGCCGGATCTTCCGACTGCGCGAGAAAGGGGTCCCCTACCTGCGCCGTCGCGGCCGAGGAGACCAGGTCATATCTGTGCGCGTGGTGGTGCCCACAGACCTGACCGAGGAGCAACGTCAGCTCCTGCAACGTCTGGGGGAGACCTTGGGCACGGAAAACCTGAACAAGGAGAACCGCAGCGTCTTCAACAAGATCGTGGACGCGATCGGAGACGCTTTCAAGAATCCGGAAACGTAGATGGACACGATGAGGTGGTTGGAGATCAGCGTCCGGGTGGACAGCGAAACAGCCGAAGCCGTTTGCGAACTGTTTAACCGGCTCTATAAAGGTGGGGAAGGCGCGGGCAACGCGGTCATTGAAGTCAACGGCTACAACTCCCGGGGTGAACTGACGGATGCTTCAGTGATCGTGAAGACCTACGTCCCCGTTGACCGGCGCCTGGACGAGGTGAGGCAACAGATCGAGGAAGGGCTATGGCATCTTAGTCAGATTTCCCCGATCCCAGAGCCAAGCTTTCGTGAGCTGGCTCCAGAGGATTGGAGCAACGTCTGGAAAACGTATTTTCATCCCCTGCGCGTTGGCTCCCATCTGGTCATCAAGCCAAGTTGGCGGGAGTGGCAGCCCGCACCCGGCGATATCGTCATCGAGCTGGACCCGGGTATGGCGTTCGGCACCGGGTTGCACCCCACTACCCGGCTGTGCCTGATGCTATTGGAGCAATACCTTCGCCCGGGCATGCGCGTGCTGGACCAGGGTTCTGGCTCCGGCATCCTCTCACTGGCGGCGATTAAGCTCGGTGCGGCGAGTGTGCACGCGCGAGACGTGGACGTGGCAGCCATGCAGGCCACCCAAGAGAACGCCGAACGCAACGGCGTCGCCGACCGCATCCAGGTTACCCTGGGTTCCCTTCCCCCTGAGGGGGAGTATGACCTTATCCTCTGTAACATTTTGGCCGATACGATCATCAATCTATTGAAACAGGGATTAGCCGACCGCTTGACGGCAGGTGGTGTTCTGATCGTCTCTGGCATCATTGACTCGCAGGTGGACGATGTGGCCGCTGCTGTGATGGCACGTGGGTTGTGGATACGCGAGCAACGGAGCGAGGGTGACTGGATCGCGCTGGTGGCCCAGGCCCCGGCATGACAGACCATGAACCGATTTTTTGTTCCACCTGATGCCATCGTCCAGGAGCAGGTTCACTTCCCGCGCGAGGCGGCTCATCAGATCGCCCGCGTGCTACGATTGCGCTCAGGGGACCGGGTGGCCGTGCTGGACGGGCGAGGGACGCTCTACTACGTGGTACTAGAGCACGTAGGCCGGGACGAGGCGCTGGGGCGAGTGGTCGGACAGGAAGTCGCTACCGGCGAGCCGAACATCGCCGTGACTCTGTATGCCGCTTTGATCAAGGGTGAGCGGTTCGAGTGGATTTTGCAGAAAGGCACGGAACTGGGTGTGTCCCGTTTCGTTCCGATGGTCACAGAACGTACTGTGATTCGTGACCTGCCTTCGTCTGACCGGCAAGAGCGGTGGGCGCGCATCGTCCGGGAGGCTGCGGAGCAATGCGGCCGGGCGCGCGTGCCGGAGGTGATCGCGCCGGTAAGCTTCGTAGCCGCTTGTGCTCAGGCCGCGGCCACCGAGGTGAGTTTGATCGCCTGGGAAGGGGAGCCTCAATGCTCATTGACGGATGTGTGGGGTGATCGCCGGCCGCGCACGCTGGCCTTGATGGTCGGACCGGAAGGGGGATTTACGGCCGACGAGGCAGGGCAGGCCCGGGCCTGGGGGATTGTGCCCTTCTCGTTAGGGCCGCGAGTCTTGCGGGCCGAGACGGCTGCGATTGTGGCCGTTACGCTGGCATTGCAACAAGCGGGGGAATTGTCGCCGAAAGCAGGTTGAATGCAGAGCGACTTTTGTGATCACTCGAGCCGACAGTGATCCATAAAACGTGAAGAGGGAAACGATGAGTGGACAACAGGAAAACGTCATTATCATCGGCAGCGGGCCGGCCGGGCTGACGGCCGGGCTATACACTGCTCGCGCTGAGCTGAAACCGCTGCTCCTGACCGGCAACGAAATAGGAGGCCAGATCTCTCTGACTACAGATGTTGAGAATTATCCGGGCTTCCCGGAGGCCGTGACCGGCCCTGAACTGGTGGAGAGAATGCGGGAGCAGGCCGAGAAGTTCGGCTGCCGGATCGAGTACGACTATGTGACCAAAGTGGACTTTTTGCAGCATCCGTTCAGAGTGGAGACAGCTAACGGCAAACAGTACGTGGCCAACGCGGTGATCGTAGCCACGGGGGCGACGCCCCGTCGGCTGGGCGTGCCGGGTGAGCAGGAGTTCACCGGGCGCGGTGTCTCTTATTGCGCCACGTGCGACGGTTTTTTCTTTCGAGGAAAAGAGGTCGTGGTAGTTGGCGGCGGCGACAGCGCCCTGGAAGAGGGGCTGTTCCTGACCCGATTCGCTACCAAAGTGCGCGTCGTGCATCGCCGCGACCAACTGCGTGCCAGCCAGATCCTCCAGCGTCGGGCATTCGCCAACGACAAGTTCGAATTCATCTGGAATAGCATTGTGACCTCCATCAACGGCGATAACGCGGTGCGGTCGGTCACGTTGAAAAATGTCCAGACGGATGAGGAAACCGAATTGAAGACGGACGGCGTCTTCGTCTACATTGGTCACATCCCCAACACCCAGCTATTCGTTGGTCAGTTGGAAATGGATGCGGACGGCTACCTGATCGTGGATAAGCGGTTTCATACCAACGTGCCGGGGGTCTTCGCTGCTGGTGATGTCCAGGATCGCTACTTCCGCCAGGTGGCGACGTCGGTGGGCGCCGGCTGTGCCGCCGCGATGGAGGCGGAGAAGTTCATCGCCGCGCTGGAAGATCGCGCCTACGCAGGGCATAAAGAGGAGATCGTGACGCCAGGACCAGCGTAGCACATAAGTATGCCGATATGAAGAGGCCCCCGCCTGACAATGGGGGCCTCTTCATTGTTCGCATCAGTTGTAGCGTCCCTGCTTAAACTTTGCGTTACCCCAACACCGCCTGGATGCTCCGCTGAGCCAACCCCAGCCAAAAGCCAGGATAAACTCCGATGCCAATCACGAACACGACCGCGATGGCCGTCACCAGGGCCAGGACAGGGCGCCAGCCCACAGCAATAGGAGCCGCTTCCTCGTCTGCCATGTACATGGTCACGGTAACGCGCAGGTAGTAGTAAGCGGAAATGGCCGAATTGATCACTCCTACGATCGCCAGCCAGGCCAGGTTGGCTTCCACGGCTGCCTGGAACAGGTACAGCTTACCGAAAAACCCGGCCAGGGGCGGCACGCCGGTCAAGCCGAACATGAAGATGGCCATCATCGCTGCCAGCCAGGGGTGAGATCGTGCCAGCCCCCGCACCTGGTTAGCCATCACATCCCCTTCCCCCTGGCGCTCCATGGCGATGAGCACGGCGAAAGCGCCGATGTTCATGAAGGCGTAGACGAAGAGGTAGAAGAGCACCGCGGCGACCCCGCTCGCGTTAGTGGCAGCCAGCCCTACCAAGACATATCCCGCGTGGGCTATCGAGGAGTACGCAAGCATGCGCTTGAGGCTGAGCTGGCGCAACGCGGCCAGATTCCCCACGGTCATCGTCAAAACTGCCAGGGCTGCTACGGCCGGAACCCAGGTGGCCGAGGGCACCCATGCTCCTGTTTGCCTCCCCAGCGTGCCCACGAACAGGCGCAAAAAGGCGGCAAAGGCCGCAGCCTTCGTCCCTACCGACATGAACGCTGTGATGGGCGTCGGCGCCCCCTGATACACGTCCGGCGTCCACACATGGAAGGGCACGGCCGCCACTTTGAAGCCGAACCCCACGATGAGCAGGGCCACGCCGATCAGGAAGACAGGCGCCGAAGATGCTCCCCGGGCGATGCCGGCAAAGTCCAGCGCACCGGTGCTCGCGTATACCAAAGCCACGCCGTAGAGGAAAAACGCCGTGGAGAAGGCCCCCAGCAGCAGGTACTTGAGCGCGGCCTCTCCGGAGGTTGCCCGCTCTCGCTCGAAGCCGGCCAGGATGTACAGGCTCAGGGAGAGTACCTCCAGCGCGACGAAAACCAGCATCAGGTGGGTGGCAGCCGCCATCAAGGTCATGCCGATGGCCGCCAGCAGTAGCAACCCGTTATACTCCCCCTGCTGTTCGCCGTGAGCGTCCAGCCAATTCATGGCGACCAGCAGCCCCAGCGCAGTAGCTATCAGGATCACCAGCCGGAAGAAGGCCGTGTACGCGTCAGCAATCGCCATGCCCTGAAAACTTTGGGGCGGTTGCTGGACCAGAAGATACGTGGCCCCTCCGGCCAGGGCAACCCCCAGCAGGCCCACCCAGGTCAGCCAGCGTTTGTCCCCCACCAGCGTGTCCACGACCAGGACCACGATGGCAGCGACCAGAAGAATGATTTCAGGCAACAAGGGCATGATCGAGATGTTGTCCATATGGGTTCACTCGCTTTGACACTCATCGCGGGCAATGCGGATCGCTGTCGGCAAAGTCGCCGCCGAAGGCCATCACTACGGCACGGCATCCCTTGCACAGTTCGAGATACCCACAGTCGGCGCATGGGCCGCGTACAGTCTCTTCCTGAGTCCGGAACCGGGCGAAGACCTGCGACTCACGCCAGGCGCGCATGAGACCGTCACCGACCGAAGCGTCCGACCAGCGGACGTGGCTGCACGGGAGTATCGAACCGTCCTGAAGGATGGTGACGAATTTGCGAGCTGCGCAGCATCCCCAGACGCCACTTCGATAGAGTTCCTCCGGCCGCCGATCAGTGAGCAGGAAAGTTAGCGAGGCATCGAGGGTGATCCGGGTTTCGGGTCTCAAGTCACAGGTCACAGGTCGCAGGTCACCAGTGGCAGGTCTCAAGTCACGGGTCACAAGAGCCTCTCGTCTGCGAGCCGTGACTTGGGACTTGGGACTTGAGACTTGTAACTGGGGCAAGATTTTTCTCAATTGCCGATACCCCTCGGCATCCAGCGATTCTCGTTCCAGCCAGTCCCCCTCGGTTGTGGGCGGCTTGGGGCGTAAAAGGTTGATCGAGGCGGCCCCGAGGCGTCGGCCCAGGTTCATCACCGCCGGGAGTTCCTCCAGGCTGTTGCGTGTCACCAGGAAGTTGAGGCCGAAACGCAAGCCGAGCTCACGGCAGACTTCGATCGCGGCGATCGCGCGCCGGAAATTGGGACGCGTGCGCGCGTTGCTCATTTCGGTCGCTCCGTTGAGGGAGATCTGAACCTGCCTCAGGCCGGCTTCTTTGAGAGCCACCGCCAGATCGCGCGTCAGCCGATTCCCATTCGTAGTCAGATTAGAGACGAGGCGATGTTCGCGAGCCAGCCGCACCATCTCGACAAGACGTGGGTGCAGGAGTGGCTCGCCCCCGCCCAAGGCGATCTGGAAAACGCGAGCCTTCTCCGTTTCGTAGACGACTCGCTCGAAGAGCTCCCAGGAGGCGTGCTCAGCCGACACGTCGCTGCCGGGACGGGCCGAGTAGAAACAGCCCGCGCACGCCTGGTCGCAGCGACCGGTGACTGAGAAGTGGATGGTCTCCGGCGCGGCCAGGGAGCGCGGCGGAGCGGTCGTCGTCCTGGCTGTCTCCAAGCACTCTTCGATGCATTCGGGAGAGCCATCCGGCGGGCCGTGGACGATAAACCCCTTGTCCAGCAGATATCCAGCGAAGGAGAGAGGCATCTCCCGTCGGAGTCCAGGTGCGCACAGCCGATAGAGAGCTCTCAACCCTTCCAGGTCGAGGAGGGCCGTCTCCGCCGTCTCTTGCTGGAAGAGAAGCGCGCCTTGTGGCTCCGGGCGAAGGATGGTGGCATGAGATAGTGAGAACATCAATAGATCATCGTGAAGTCAATTTTGGCGCCGGCTTTTTTCGCTGCCTGAGACAGCACATACTCGTAGTAGCCGTAGGCGAACTGACCGTCGTCCATCCAACGTCCGTGAATGCTCAAAGTGGCATCGGGGTTCAGCCGCACACGCAGGGAGACGGGCTGAGGACGATTGTAGCTCTCCCACGGGTCGTATGGTCCAAACATAGAGGAGAAGAGCATATCCATCTCGTTCATTCCCCGACCCCCTCGGCGCGGTCTACCCTCCGCCTCCTGGATCATCACGTCAGTTTTACGCACGGCGGCCCTGGCCTTTGCTTGCTCCTCCAGTGACAGCTTATTCAGTCCCACCAGTTCGCAGCCCAGGTGGAGGACCACACCGTCCCAAGGGATTTCATCTTCGGAGTAGAAGTCATCCTCATTCACCTTCTGCCCTGGTTTGAACTCCATATCTATGTCTTTGTACCTCTCCCTCTGCTCCGGCGTTAGCTCAAAACGGAAGACCTTGGCCTTCAACAGAGCCTGGCGGTTGGCTCCCACGTAGTTCAAGATAGGTTCAATGGCACGCACACCGATGGTAATTGCACGGTCGGGGCGGAACTTACCAACCACCTGGTCGAGTTGCTGCCGGACCGGGGAATCGGCGGGCTCGTGCTGGTGGACATATTTTTGCAGTCGGCTCACCGACTCCTCGCTCAGCAGGTAATAGGAGCGAACGAAGTAACCGGAGCCTAGCAAGGCTCGGACGAGGGTGCCCACCTCTTCGGGTTTAGGCACCCTGGCGCTGTAGGCGGCCTCAGACGAATCAATCTCGTAGCCGTTCCAGTGTGCTTTTAACATTTTTGACCTCACAATTGTCCTGGCCTGACCGCCAGCCTGTCTCCTGGCCCCTCTGACGAGGACAGGCCCCCTGACGAGGACAGGCTGCACGACGTCCAGGGCGGGCTCGTTTTGCGTCGGCGCTCGATTTCCTGGACCAAACCCTGAACAGTGCGTTTGCCCAGCCAGTGATGGCGTTCCGCGGTGTAGTCTCCATGGCCTGTTTCAAACTGCTGCAAGAACCGGATCAACCCTACAGGCCCAAGATCGCGAGAGGGGGAGCGCAATCCCGCCAGCCGGATTTGCTCAAGTGTCATAGTAGCTGTCCCTATAATTAACCTACCTTTGCGACAGCGCAATCGGAAGCGCGATCTGCTGCACTACGTACTGCTGCGTCTCCATTACTGAGGGATTGATCCGATCAAAGAACAGGTTCGGGAACAGGCCGATGATGAAAAACATGACGGTGATGGGCACCAGGATCAGCACTTCTCGTTTGGTCAGGTCGGTCAGACGTTTGTTCTCTGGCTTATCCAACGGCCCCTGCATGACCTCCCGGAAAGCGTGCAGCAGGTACCAGGCGGCCACGATCACCCCCACGGCAGCCAGGATCGCGGCTACCCGGCTGGCCTGGAACGCCCCTACCAGGATGCTGAACTCCCCCACGAAGCCGTTCAACCCCGGCAACCCGGCCGAGCTGAGGATCGTCACCAGCAGGAACGCGCCGTAGATCGGCATTACGGCCCACACCCCCCCGAAATCGGCCAACATGCGCGTGTGCCGGCGCTCGTAAATCATTCCCACCAGGAGGAATAGCGCGCCCGTGCTCAAGCCGTGGTTGACCATCTGCAAGACCGCGCCGCTGATCCCCTGCGGCGTCAGCGCAAAGATACCCAGCACGACGAAGCCCAGGTGTGCCACCGAAGAGTAGGCCACCAGGCTCTTGAAGTCCCGCTGGCGCAGGGCCACCATCCCGCCGTAGAGGATTCCAATGATCGCCAGCACGATGAAGAGTCCAGACAGACTCTGCGCCGCTGCCGGGAAGAGCGGCAGGGCAAAGCGCACGTAGCCGTAGGTGCCCATCTTCAGCAGGATGGCGGCCAGGATCACCGAGCCCGCCGTGGGCGCTTCCACATGCGCGTCGGGCAGCCAGGTGTGGAAGGGGAAGAGCGGCACCTTGATGGCGAAGGCCAGAGCGAAGGCCAGGAAGAGCCAGCGTTGCAAGTTGGGGTCCAACCGCGCGCTGGCCAGGATCTCCGTCAGATCAAAGGTGCCGGTGGTGTAGCGCAGCACCAGGATAGCCACCAGCATCAGCGCGCTGCCCGCCATCGTGTAGAGGAAGAACTTTATGGCAGCGTAGACCCGGCGTGGCCCACCCCAGATGCCGATGATGAAATACATCGGGATGAGGGTGGCCTCCCAGAAGAGGTAGAAGAGCACCAAGTCCAGGGCCACGAACACCCCGATCATCCCCGTCTCCAATACCAACATCAGGAACAGGTAGAGCGGCACCCGCTCGGTGATGGCGTTCCAGGACGATAGGATAACGATAGGTCCGAGGAAGGTGGTGAGCAACACCAGGAACAGGCTGATGCCGTCCACCCCCAGGATATAGTTCAGCCCCAGCTCCGGCGCCCACGACCACGATTCCAGAAACTGGTAGCCCGGCTCTCCCGTCTGCCAGCCGAAGAACAACGGCAGCGAGAGGAGAAACGTGGCCGTGGCCACCAGCAGCGCCCAGTACCAGGGCGCCCGCCCCTGCCTGGGGAGCAGCAGCAGGATGATCGCTCCCACCAGGGGAAAAAACGTGATCAGGCTCAGCAAAGGTGTCTCAAGCGTCATAGCCCCCCCGTAAAGACGACGAATAACGCCCTGGCCTCATGCGTTAGCGGAATCACGATGCCTCTTCGGGCAGTCAACTTCCCATCTGCTAATGGCGTGAGGTGTGTGTTTCTCGTTCGTGCGCTTCCATGTAGGCTCTCAGCAATGCGTTAATGCGTGTCTGATAACCGCGTCCCTGCATTTTGAACCATGCCAACACATCGCTATCGAGGCGCAGCGTGATTTGTGCTTTCTTGGTGACAGGCTTTAAACCACGACGCACCACGGCTCTGGCGAACATCTCGGGTGTAATTTCTGGAGCGTCGGACAGGTCAATGTCTTCGTCTTCTAGCGCGTCGAGTCGCCCCCAGTCGGTCAGTGATTTGTTCGAAATAAGAGAGTTCTTCATTCTTGGTTGCCTTTCTGGCCGAAATGATTCGTATCTTGTCTCCACGCTCGGTATGTGCTATGACGACGGCACGACCCTTGAGCAGTCCAACGGTGATGTAACGTGGCTCGTCGTACGTGAAGCGTGTGTCTTCCACGGTGACTGTGTAGCCGTCAAAGACTGTGGATACGTCAACGAAATCAATTCCATGTTTGCGAATATTAGACTGACGTTTGTCCTCGTCCCACTCGAATTCCATGGTCTAATTGTAGTTACAATTCGTAGTTGCGTCAAGGAGGCACGATGGCTTTGCAAGAGCATGTGTCTTATCTGTTACATCTCTACCATCAAGATATAGTTTCATCCAACCTTTTTCAGCATCATCCAGCCCGTTACCTTTCTGATAGAGAAGGGTGAAACAGACGCCATACGCTTCTGAAACCGTGCTACCATCTGCGGGGCTAATATCAGTCAAATGAGATGGCGGTTCCTCCCCAGTTGGGCCAATGGCCGGTTGTCTACAGCTCGTCAGTATTAGCAGATTGAAGATAAAGATTAACGCTTGCAATCTACTCACGGACATCCAGCACTTCCTCGCGCCGGTTGTTAACCACCGCCGCCCAGTGACTACCGCGCTACCCACAGGAAATACGCCACCAGCATCACCACTCCCACGAACAGCGTGAAGGCGTACGTGCCCACCAGCCCCGTCTGCACCCGGCGCACGCGCTCCCCCACCCAGCCGGTGACCAGAGCCACACCGTTCACTGCGCCGTCAATCCCCTGTTGATCGAAGGCGCTGGCCAGCCAGTCCCCCATCTCCTTCAATGGGTTGACCACGCCTGCCATGTACAGCTCGTCCACGTAGTAGCGGTGCTGCACCAGCGTGTCCAGCACCCCGAGACGACGCCGGAGGTCAGCCACCAACTTCGGGTTGGCCACGAACGCCTGGTGAGCGAAGTAAATGCCCGCCAGCGCCACCGCCGCCGAGATCACCATCAGCGCCCAGGCGATGGCCCCCGGCTCCGCTTCGTGGGCCACGCCCTCGAAGACAGGAGCCAGCCAGCCAGCCAGCCAGGAGCCCTTAGGCAGGCCGATGACCCCGCCGATCGCCGCGCCCACTGCCAGGATAGCCAGCGGCACAGTCATGACCCGTGGCGCCTCATGGGCGTGCTCGTACAACTTGCGGTCACGGGGCTGTCCCCAGAAGGCGGTGAAGACCACGCGAAACGCGTAGGTCGCCGTCATGAAGGCCGTGGTGATGCCGATCAGCCACAAGATGGGAGATCGCTCCCAGGCGCCCAGCAGGATCTCATCCTTGGAGAAGAAGCCGGAGAGGAGCGGGAATCCGGCCAGCGCGGCCGCGCCCACCACGAAGGTCTTGTAAGTCGTGGGCAACCTGTCCCTCAACCCGCCCATCTTGCGGATGTCCAGCTCCCCGTGCAGCGCGTGCATCACGCTCCCCGCGCCCAGGAAGAGCACCGCCTTGAAGAAGGCGTGAGTGTACAGGTGAAAGAGGCCGGCAGTAAAAGCCCCGCTGCCCACACCCAGGAACATGTACCCCAACTGAGAGACAGTGGAATAGGCCAGGATGCGCTTGATGTCGGTCTGGGTTAAAGCGATGGTGGCGGCGTAGAAAGCGGTCAGCACCCCAATCGTCGCCACCCACGTCATGGCGGTAGGTGTCAGAGCGTAGATCGGGGACATGCGGGCGACCATGTACACGCCGGCCGTGACCATCGTCGCAGCATGGATGAGGGCGCTGACAGGGGTCGGGCCTTCCATCGCATCGGGCAGCCAGACGTAAAGGGGGATTTGGGCGGACTTGCCCGTAGCCGCCAGCAGGAGCAAAAGGCCGATGGCTGTGGCTCCTACCTGCAGAGCCTGGACGTTCTCCGGCTGGAAGAGGACCCGGAAGTTCAATTGCCCGCTCAGGCGGAAGACCCAGAGCATAGCCAGGATGAAGCCCACGTCTCCGATGCGGTTGACCAGGAAAGCCTTCTTGCCGGCGTCTGAGGCGCTGGGCTTGAAGAACCAGAAGCCGATGAGCAGGTACGAGGCCAGGCCCACCCCCTCCCAGCCGATGAACATCTGCACGAAGTTATTGGCCATCACCAGCGTGAGCATCATGAGGACAAACAGGTTGAGGTAGGCAAAGTAACGCACGTAGCGTTCGTCTTCCCACATGTAGCCGATGGAGTAGACGTGGATGAGGAAGCCCACGCCGGTGACCACCAGGGCCATAAAGACCGAGAGGGGGTCCACCAGCAAGCCGATGTCCACCTGGAACTGCCCGATGGCGATCCAGCGCCAGAGCACCTGCTCTAGCGTGCGCTCCTTGGCGGGCAAAGCATTCAGGGCAACGAACAGCCCCGCCGCCACCAGAAAAGAGAGCAGGACCGCCGCTGATGCCACGGTACCAGTAATCGTCTTCCCCCAACGCCGCCCCAGGGCCAGGTTCAGAACCATGCCCAGGACGGGAAAGGCCAGCAACAGCCAGGCGTATGTGGTCATAATCAGTCTCTCATCCCTTCCAGGTTCACCAACGCAGCAGGTGAATGCGATCCACATTCGTCGTATCCCGGTGCCGGATCATGCTCACGACGATAGCCAGGCCGATGGCGACTTCCGCCGCGGCCACGGCCATGATCAGGAAGACAAACACCTGCCCGTCCAGGGAGCCGAACTGGCGTGACACGGCGACGAAGGTCAGGTTCACCGCGTTCATCATCATCTCAATGCACATGAAGATGATGAGCGCGTTGCGTCGTACCAGCACGCCCACCGCGCCAATGACGAAGATGACGCCAGCCAGGATTAGATAAAACGCGGTCGGCACCATGGTCTCACTCCTCTGGCCGGCCCAGGGGCGGCCTCACCCGGCCGGCCAGCACAATCGCGCCGATCATAGCGGCCAGAATCAGCACACCGGCTAACTCAAAAGGCAGCAGGAATTGGGTGTACAACGCATTCCCTACGCTCTGGATGGCACCCTGCTCTAAAGCACCGACCGGCGCGCCCTGCTCCGTCGCCATCAGAGCATAAACGCTGCCCCCCAGGAAAAGGATAGCCAGCACCAGGGCTAACCATCGCAGCGCCCCTCGCCCTCGCGCTACAATGTCATCCACGGTCTCGTTGCCGATCAAC
>DAOUAJ010000302.1:0-6780 GCA_034433615.1 Anaerolineae bacterium
GGGGGGGGGGGCCATTTTCAGGACAGCTACCCGGCCGGGCCGCCGCCCGGCGTTCCGATGGACGAAAATGCCCGGTGCGGTTATTTTCAAAGCAGCCCTTGATCGCCGAAGGTCTCCCGACCGAGGCGAAAGGGCTCGGTCGGGAGACCTCGCCCATCGCATGCCCGGCGCGGTTATTTTCAAAGCAGTTTCTATTATCTCTGCCGTAATAGCCCTCATCGCCGTGGCTTTCGTCCTCACCACCTTCGCCTGGGCCGACCATTCCTGGTTCACCGATCCCCGCTTCACCAAGCCCGATTTCCGGCGCGCCGCCGCCTTTGTGCGCAAAAACATCGCCGGGGACGAGGCAGTGCTGCTGGTCTCCGGGCACATGTCCCCTGTGTGGGACTACTATGCGGGCGATCTGTCGCGCCTGCGGTTGCCTGACATGGACGTGCTGGACGTGAACGCCGTGCTCGGTTATGATGTGGGTGAGCGGCTGGCGGATGCGCTGGCCGGAAGGCAGGGAACCTGGCTCATCCTCTGGCAAGACGAGGTGGTGGATCCCAACGGCGTGGTCACGGACATCCTGGAGCAGGCGGGTGAAGAGCTGCCGGTCAAACGCTCGTTTTGGCACGTGGGTGTGCGCCACTTTCGCTGGCCGACGGGCGCGCGTTTCAGTGGGCAGCCCCCTATCACCTATCCAGCTCCGGTCAACTTCGGTGCCCGGCTGTGGCTGTTAGGACATAGCCAGGGGGACGATGGCGAGCTGCGTCTCTACTGGCAGGCGCAGACGGCACTGGCCGATGATCTGAAGGTGACGGGGGAGCTGGTGGACGCGGCCGGGCATGTATGGGGACGGCTGCCCGATCGCCGGCTGGCCGCGTACGAGTATCCTACGTTTCGCTGGCGGCCGGGCCAGGTGGTCCTGGGGCGATACGCGCTGCCAGCGGACCCCAGCACGCCGCCAGGCGAGTACCGGCTGCGCCTGAGCGTGTATCCTGAGGGTGGCTCACCGCTGGAGGTGCTGGATGTGTCCGGCGCGCCGCAGGGACGGAGTGCATTCCTGTCGCCCGTGCGCGTCCCTCGGTTGGTAGAAGGCGGGGAGGCAGAGGCCCTGCCCATGACGCAGCGCCTGGACGCGCCGATGGCGCCGGGCTTAACTCTGTTGGGTGTGGGGGCGTTACCGGAAGCCCGCGTCCCCGGCGACGTCTTCACGTTGGAGACATGGTGGCGGGCGAAGGCAACACTGATGCCTGATCTGGCGTTGCGGTTGTGGTGGGGAACGACCGATTGGCGATTCGAGCTACCCATCAGGCCGTTGACTGGCGATGTGCCTTACGCTTCACAGGAGTGGCCGATCGGCGCCATGGTGCGGGGGCAGCGTACGGTGCAGATCCCACGCGAGGCATCGGCAGGAGTGCTGACCCTCTCTGGCCAGATTGTGGACGGTGAGGGACACCCCGCGGGCGGGATCGTCGTCCTGGGCACGGTGCAGGTGACGCCTGTCGAGCACACTTTCCAGGCGCCGTCGGTGACGTGGCCATCGGGCGCGGTCTTCGGGGGCCGTGTGCGCCTGGTGGGGGTGGACGTGGCAACGGCATCGGCCAGGCCGGGCGAGACGGTGCCTGTCATCGTAGTCTGGCAGGCGGTGGAGGCAATGGATCGCTCCTACACCGCATTCGTGCACCTGCTGGGGCCGGATGGCCGCGTGGTCACGCAGGAGGATCATGTACCGGGACGAGGCGCTCGCCCGACCACGAGTTGGCTGCTAGAGGAGGTGATCGTGGATCGCTTTGACCTGGTGTTGCCGGGAGATTTGCCTGTCGGTGATTATGAATTGGAGATCGGGTTGTACGACGCCGGCCAGCCCGGCCTGCTGCGATTGCCCCTGGACAGCGGTGGGGATGCTGCGCGCCTGGGCCGACTGTCGGTGACGAAGTAGTAACGAGGCAATGGGGCAGCGAGTGATGAGGCCCTCGTTGCCCCGTTCCTCGTTGCCTCGTTACTTTCATCCATCGTGAGGAGAGAAGCGGTGTTACACGACACGACATTAACCTTCATCGGTGGCGGAAACATGGGCGAGGCCATGATCAAGGGGTTGCTCGATCAGCACTTGATCGCTCCTTCCTGTATCACAGCGTCCGATCCCAAACCGGAGCGGTGCGCTTATCTGGCTGAACGTTACGGTGTAAGGGTGACGGATAACAACCTGGAAGCGGCGTCTCAGGCTGGAGTGGTGGTGCTGTCTATCAAGCCGCAGGTTCTGAAGAAAGTAGCGGCGGAGCTGCACGGGCGAATCCTTACAAATGCCCTGGTACTCTCCATCATCGCGGGTGCTCGCATCGTCGCCTTGCAACGGGGATTAGGGCATCGAGCGATTGCCCGTGCCATGCCCAACACACCAGCGCAGATTGGCCAGGGGATCACGGTGTGGACGACTACGAGCGAGGTGAGCGAGCCCCAGCGAGAACAGGCACGGACCATCCTGAGCGCGCTGGGTGAGGAGATCTGGATGGAGGACGAGGGGTATCTGGACATGGCGACGGCCCTGTCTGGCACCGGCCCGGCGTACGTGTTCATGTTCATGGAAGCTTTGATTGATGCCGGCGTGCACATGGGTTTCTCGCGCGACGTTGCGACCCGACTGGTGTTGCAGACTATGCAGGGCTCGGTGGCGCTGGCCCGGGCGACGGGGCGCCACCCGACGGAGCTGCGCAACGCGGTCACCTCGCCGGGGGGGACCACTGCCGAGGCATTGTACCAGCTCGAAAAGGGAGGCATACGGACAGTGATCTCCAAAGCTATCTGGGCGGCCTATCAGAAGTCCAAGTATTTAGGAGGGTTAAGCGAGCAATGATCGAATTTCTGGCCACCTTCGTCAACCTGTTGCTACAGGCGTTGAGCTGGGCGATCATCATCCGGGTTCTGCTCTCCTGGTTTCCCAACATCAACCAGAACAACCCGTTGATCCAGCTTTTGCGCTCGGTGACCGATCCCATCCTGGAGCCGGCTCGCCGGCTTATTCCCTCTATGGGGGCGATTGATATTTCGCCCATCGTCGTGCTGTTGGTGCTGGATTTCGTGGTGCGCCCCGTCCTCTTGCAGTTGCTTTACGCTTTGTGATGGTCTGGAACCTCCGGCGCTGGCTGCTCGTCCTACAGGACGGAGGTGTCTATGAGGGGTCGTGGGCTTGTGTGGACGGTGGCCTTTTTATGCATGGCGCTGACGTTCGTCGGGTGTGCACCATCGGTGTCGCCTGCGTCTACGCCCCCTGAGCCAACACTTTCGCCGGCTGCATCACCTGTCACGCTGACCCTCATGCCGGCCCAACCTCTACGCGATCAGGGGGAAGAGGAGGGGAAGATGGGAGGGCAAAAGGAGCCAGCGGTGAGAGGCGAATCTCGGGGTGGCTGGTCGGCCGGCCCGGCGGCTGAGTTAGTGGCGCAGGCGATAGCAGATCTGGCCGGGCGGCTGGGGGTAGCCGCCGAGGCGATCCAGGTGCGGTCAGTCGAGGCGGTGGAGTGGCCGGATGCCAGCCTGGGGTGCCCGCAGCCGGGCATGGTATACGCCCAGGTGATCACCCCCGGTTATCGCATCGTGTTAGAAGCCGAGGGGCAGGCATACGAGTACCATAGCAGCCGCAGCCGGGTGGTTTACTGCTCGCGTTAATCTTGAACCACGAAGCTACAAAAGGTCATGACAGGAGAGGAGGTCACTTCGCCCTCCTCTCCCTATCTTAGACTCAAATTATGCTCACCCAGCGGCGACGCGCGCCAGCAGTGCCCCCTACGCTACCGAGGTACGTACAGACTCGGTCGCGACTTCTTAAAGTCCACCTCTCTGCTGGACTTCATGCGCACGAAGACAAGGGCTTGCCTTCACTAGTCCCCAAATAGAGAGAGGAGGTCATTTTGACCTCCTCTCTCTATTTGGGAGGGGTTTTGTGGAGGGGTTCCCCCTCCACAAAACCCTCTGCTTTAGCCGTTCACCTGCCCACGGGCGCACACAAAACTTAGGGGAGTAGGCGCCTAGCGCCTTTGCCCGGCGCTGAAGCACCGGGCTGTAAAGTAGTAGGCAAGCCTGAGGCTTGCCCTACGGGGGCTGGTTTCCGGCCCAAAGGGCTTCATTCCTTTCAGCGTGACGGCTTTAGCCTCGCGCTCAGGGCGGCTGAAACCAGTTCCCTCCCCTTGTGGCCCGCATGGGCCAGAGGGGCGAGTGCCCCTCCAGACCTCCCCTCAGTCGTCCTGGAGGCGACAGCGAGCCTTTAGCAGCCTGCCCTGGACGGGCGCGTGCAGGCCAGGGAAAAAACCTACCCTTGTGAGTCCCCCTGGCCCCTCCTTCGGCAGGCTCAGGACGGGCTCTTCCCGCTGGCAAGAAGGGGGGCTGAGTAATTGCTTGGATTCAACCCCGAAGGGTCTCAGGGGGTAAGACCCTTCGGGGTTATTCTCCCTGGATCACTCGCTGGGAGACCGGTAGGTGATGTGCAGGTATGGCCTCTTCGTGCTGTCCCAGTACTCGCTGCTGGCCAGGATGAAGCGGCTCACGCTTGCACCCGTGGCCTGCAGCAACGCACCCAGGTTGACGCTGGGATCGGCCACCCCCGCCTGCACCAGTGACGTCAAGTCTATGGTAACCCACTGGCCGACGCTGGCGCTGCTGATGGTGGCTGAGCCCGCCGCTGTGGGATTGAAGTCACCGCCAGCGGTACTCCACGGCGTGCGCCAGGTAGCAGTGGCCTCGTCCCAGGGGGTCAGGACCTGGTGGACAGACAGGGTGTGCGGGCTGCCGCCGCCTGCAAAGGAATCCATCCACAGGTAGAGGGTAGCCTGGGTCACCTCAGCCGTCGTGGGGATGGCGGAGAGGTCGGCCCCGAGCACAGGCCGCAGCGTGTTGTTGTGACCTACATACAGCTTGGCCCACCCGCCGAAGTTGGTGGTGGGCTCGTTAGCGCTCAAGTAGGTGTCCACCAACACCGGCACGTCTACTGTTACCTCGACAGGCGTGATGGTAACGGTCGGAGCGTCCACGGTCTGGAACGGCACGATGCCGTCCCTGAAGAACGCCACCTGAGATTGAGCCGTGCCCGGCGCGACCGCCTGGTAGGAGAAGCCGAAGGCCGGGCTGCCCATCTGGGTGCCGAGCTGGGGGGTGAACCAGACGAGGTAGCGCACCTCGCTAGCCTGAGCTGCGTTGAGTTTCGCCTCCGTGGCCACCTTCTCGTAGCCAGCAGAGGACACATAAGCGGCCACTTCTGCTGCGCTCATAGCACTGGAGCCCGGGATAGGCACCAGGCCGCCGAACTCGCTGCCGGGGATGTACACGGTATTGCTAGGCACTTCTACGATGACCAGCAGGTTGTTCACGCGTCCACCGATGTTCTCGGTGATCTGGTAAGTCGCCTGGGCCACCTGGCCGAAGGGCAGTGTTTCGGCGCCCATGTCAATGGAAGTTCTCACCTCGTAGAGGCTGTTCCAGATGCGGACGCGAGCCCAAGTGCCATCTTCAGCCTGTTCCAGCACCTGGACGTGCCAGCCGTACTGTCCATCATAGTCGCCAGGGTTGCCGGTGCCTCCATCGTAGCCCAGGCCGGTGCGAGACCCGAGCCAGTAGCAGCCCAGATAGCCTGCATAAGGCCCGCTCAGATAAGGCGTGCAGTTGAAGCGGAACTCTTGATCCACCGTGCCTCCAGTCCCTTTGTATCCGGGCGCCTTGATGCCGTAGAACGCCTTGGACGGGACATTCACGCTGGCGTCCCAATCCACGGTCACCCAGCGGAACTGGGTCGGGGGATAGGCCGGGCCACGACGCACATACTCAGCACCGGGGTAGTAGCCCATTGAGTCGTGGAACGCGCTCACGGCTGGCCGGCCCTCAAAATCGGTGGGTTGCTGTACGTAAGGCGGCTTCATCGAGAAATCCACCGTATCGTTCAGGCTGAACGGTGCATCGCGCATCAACGAGCGGGAAGTCACGTTGCCACCTTCATTGTTGTAGCCCATTGCCACGAGGACCGGATCACGATACGGTTCGGGATGCGAGTCTGCCACCAGCATGACGCCCTTAGACCCGAAGCCTGGCCAGTCGAACAGGTAATGCCAGATCTCGTTATCGGTGTAGAAGTTGTTGTTGTACCAGACCAGCAGGCCGGTGTTGGCCGGGCCGAAGCGCCAACGAGGTTCGCCCAACGCGCTGTCGTAGCCGCCGTTCGAGCCCACATTGCGCCATTGCAGGTAGTAGTTGTGGGTGAAGGTCATCGTGCCATCGCTGCGGACCCAGGGATCCTGGTACACCCACTTGGCATCACCGCTTTCGGCGTCGTCCTCGAAGAGGGTGCTGCCGTTCGCCATGACCTTCACGTTGTCCACGAAAACGCCGGTGTAAGTGGTAGCCCAGTCGGTCATGAACCAGAAGCGCAGGTAGATGCTCTTGCCTGCAAAAGCGCTCAGATCGAACTCTTGCACCTCAGGGTCAGGCCAGTTAGCGTTGTAGCCGTAGAAGCCGCCCAGGCCGGCACCGCACAGGTCATCGGGGAACCCGTACAACCCGCCGATCCAGTTGGGATCGTGCACGCACTGCGTGTTGGGATTGGTAAGGGTGTTCCAGGTCTGGCCGTCCTCCGAAGCCTGGATCCACAGGAAGTCCCATTCGGGCTCGATGTCGTAGACCAGGTCGAAGGCCAGGGTGGCTCCTCCTTCGGGAATGGCAATGGGGTCCCTGGTGGTCATCATGGCATTGGCCAGGTCTTTCTTGCCACCCCACCAATAGTAGTCACCTTGCCAGACAGGCACCGGCAAGTTA
>DAOUAJ010000303.1:0-10463 GCA_034433615.1 Anaerolineae bacterium
GGTGGGGCTGGAGCACATGGATGAGATCGTGGTCTTGCAGGGGGGCCGGATAGTTGAACGGGGGCGGCACGATGAATTGCTGCAGCGGAACGGCCTATATCGCCGCATGTGGGAGTTGCAGAATCAGGTGCTGGCCCTGGGCTGAGAACACGAGCGTGGGGAGCCTTTCCATTAACCTTTGGATTCACGCCTCTCGGCAGCGTAGCCCGATCGGCCCAAACCGACAGCGGCCCCCAACGCCAGCGCATAGCTGATCGCGCCTAGCCACAGGACGGCGTTGAACCCCAGGTCAAGGGCCAGCAGCGCGGCGAGCACGGCGCTGATCACCGACAGGCAGCCGTTGACCGCCCACGCCCACCCCGTTATCCCCGGCATCAAGGCCTCCACGCGCGCCAGCCCGGCCGGGAATGGGATCCCCATCAGCACGCCGATGGGGGCGAGCAGGCCGGCCGTGGCCCCCAGCCGCGCCCACAAGGGCCACCCCAGCGTCGCTCTGATCGCCAGGCTCAACACGACCGGCCAAACCACGATGGCGATAACCAGCACCGCCAGCACCGCGCTCAGCCGGGCGCGCCGGGCGAGCAGGCTCCCCAGCCCGGAGAAGAACAGCAACCCCGACAGTACGGCCGCCAGCGCCAGCGTGGGATGCCCCAGGAACAGGATAAACCGCTGCACCAGCGGGATCTCCACCAGCAGAAACCCCAGCCCTAGCCCGCCGAAGTAGACGAGAGCCCTGACGTAGTCGGCGAAGGCCGACCCTTCGGCTTCGCTCAGGGCATGCTCTGCAACCGTTGGCGTGGTTTTAAACCGCCGGCCTATCGCCAGCGGCAGCACAATCAGCACGACCGAGGCCAGCGCCGTCAGAGCCAGCAAAGCCACCAGGACGAAGTAGCCCGATCCGCCGAAAGGTTGCCAGGTCTGGCCCAACGTGCGCAGGATGGCCGGCGTCTGCGCCCACTTAAAGAAATGAAAGAAAAACGGGCGATCATCGGTCGGCGGCCACACCGCGAAGGGGTATCGTCGGTAGAAGGCGGCGCGATCCTCTGTCAGCAGCTCAGCGAAGGCGCGCTCGTAGTACGGCTCCGGCAGCCGGTTGATCCGATTCATCTCGTCAGGTCGGAGGCCCGGCCCGGCCACCAGATCGAAGCGGCGGCTCTCGGTGAAGGCGCGGATGGCGGCCATCTCCGCGTCGGTCGGCGGGGTGCGGAAGACCAGCAGCGTCATCGTCTGGATGCCGCGGAAGGCCACCAGGTGATCAGCCGGGCGAGCGCTCCCCTCTCGCGCCAGCGCCTCGACCACTAGCGCCGCCGCCCGCACGGACTCGCTGGGCGGGGTCTGCAACCAGCGGGTAACAGCCAGGATCCCTCGCGGTGCCAGGTGCGCCAGATAATCCCGAAAGGCCTCTACTGTCAGATCGTAGGTCTCCCCCAGGCTGTAAGCGCCTGAGGTGACCGGCCGATACGGCTCAGACAGGGCGAGGACGATCAGGTCGAACACGTCAGGCTGGCGGCGCAGGAACGTTCTCGCCTCCTCGGTGACGGTGACGACCCTCGGCTCAGCATAGGGCGAGTGACTCGCGGTGGCGTCCACCGCGCGCACGACCAGCGGGTTGGGCTCCACGGCCACCACGGACGATACGCCCGACCGCAGCGCCGCCCATACCTCCAGCCCCCCGCGCGGGCGGATGATCAAGGTTCGTGCGCCCGGCCGCAGCGCGTAGGCGATGGCCGTGGGCAGGTCGTCCACGAATGACCAGTCCTTCACCTGGTCGGCCAGGACGACGGGGGCCAGGCCGTCGCCGTCCACCAGGAGCCCACGTTGAGGTGGGATCGCCCCTCGATAGGCATAGCTCAGCCCCGGCAGCGAGCGAATGGCGCTGCTCTCGACCACGTCCACTCGCGCCTGCGCGTTTTCGGCGTGGAAGACGACGCGCGCATCGGGGAAGTTCAGGATCTGGCTCAGCCCCTTGTAGGGGGAGAGGCGAAGGGCCAGCCATGCCGGCTGCTGCCAGGCCAGGATCAGCATCACAGCGCCCATCGCCAGCCCGGCCCACCGGAGGGCACGATGCCGCCAGCCGAATCCAGCAGCCGCCAGGCCACCGACCGCCGCTGAGGTCGCGATCGTGCCCGGCCCGCCCAGCACTCCCAGCAACAGCGGCGCGGAGATGCCTCCCGCGGCTGAGCCGAGCAGATTCGCGGCGTAGACGCGGTGGGCGCGCTCGGGCGCGGCGGCCAACGCCAAAGCGGTGCCTAACCCGGCGCAGAAGAAGGGAACCGCCAGCGAGAGGAAGTACAGCGCCAGGAATGCCGCCTGACGACGTTCCCAGGCGATGGTGTACGAGTCAAAGGGGAGCCAGTCGGCGAGCAGGTACCCCCCCAGCGCCGCGCCGGTGAAGAGGAGAGCGATCGCGGCCAGGCGGCGCGTTACAGGTGGGCGACGCCAGCCGGGGGCCAGGCTGAGCATGGTGCCGCTGGCGCCGTAGCCCAGCAACGCCACGCTCACCGTCATGAAGGCGAAGTGGTAGAACTGGGTGATGGCGAAGATGCGCGTGAGCGCGATCTCCAGCAACAGTGCCGCTGCAGCGAGGAGAAACAGGCCCAGATTGGATGTGAACACCGTGGGCCTCCGCTCACGAAGAGACCCGATTGGGGAAGCTCCTATCCGACCTCCCGCGTCAAGTCGGCCACAAAGGCACTCATTGGGCGAACATAGTCCCGCATACCGGGATGCGTGCTGGCCGACTGATAACGTGGGCTGTCGTCAGCGAGGTAAAAGATAGCCCGGTGGCTCCCCATCTCCGTGAGTTTATCGTCTGAGAGGTCATGGTCAAATGTCAGAACGTGCCACAGGGCTTTGATTTTGTGTCTATTGAGCAAGTCTATGTCTGTGGTGTAAGCTTGCTTCCACCGCTCTCGAAGAGTTCGTTTGCAGGAGATACCAATGTACCAGCCATCCCTACACTTCACCCAGCGGTCTATTTCCAGACCGGTAGTGAAGTGTTCAGGCTGTTCGCTCACACGCTCGAACCCAAAGTGCATCAGAATTAGAGATGTGATGCTTTCGACACCTCTCCCCGCCCTGCCTTTGCGTTTCTGTCCCACCCTTCGTTCGAACTCTTGGCAGAAGGCGGTTAGAATCAGATTCTCTTCCGTCTCGTCGAGGCCCAGATCAGCCAGATGCTTCCGCAGCAATCCAAATGCTTGCACAATCTCAGCTCGCTCCGCCGTCATACAGCCATACAAACCTAAATCATCCCAGAGGTTGATAACCGTGGAAAGCCCCGCTTCGCCTCTCGCCTTGAGAAGTGCTTCTGCAATAGATTTAGCAAAGGCGCGATCATCGCTGGGAATGGCATCAAGGGCTCGCGTGACGGGAACCACCACTCTCTCGCAGGTGAGGGCGAGAACTTGAAAGTCCTTGGGAGTCAGAAGCCTTTCGGACAGGTCTTCGCACAGTGCTTCAACCGCTCTCACTTTTTTAGTGTGCCCCCAGCGTTTGTGCAGGATATCCCTGATAGTTCCCATTAGCTCTGTAACGATGACTTCTTCCTTCTCACTGGAGAGCCTAGTCAGACCAGTGTAGATAGCGGTCGCAATTTGAGCCATGCTGGTTGTATCTGTTCCAATGCTCCCATATTTGTCAGAGGCTATCAACATCCTGGCGAACCAATAAACATTATCCCAGGGGCTCTGGGAAATCTGGGCGTAATCCTCTGGCGATGCCTCCCGCACTGTTTTGAGCAAGGTTTGCTGCTTGTACATTATTATTCAGGCCTCCAGAAATCCAGGAGATACTCGAACGTCGTGCCCATCGTGATGTAGTTGGAAGGCCAGCCAAAAATGCCCACCTTGTTGACAATGTTGGTACGGTCCCAGATAATCGTGTTGCGCAATTCATATCCGACTTTACGCAAAGCTTCTACGACTGCGATATGAAGGGTCACCCGCTCATCCTTCCACCACATGTCTGGAACGTTGATAACGCAGTGAGCTCTGGGGCGTAAAAGTGGCAAAAGGCCAGCGAAAATCTCGCTCATTACTTGTGAATACTCATCTAAGGTCAGAGTGCCAAGATCGCGAGGGTCCTGGGAGTATTGCTCAACTTTCAAATACTGTTCATTCTTTCGAAATCTGCGGCTTTTGTTCAGCCTCTCCCGGTTCAGAAGATTAGCATAAGGTGGCGATGTGAAAATCAGGGTTACAGTCTCCAGTTCCAGGTATGTCGAGATATTTCGGGCGTCATCACAAACAGCGATTTGCTTTGTCTCACCCCACAAAGTAGTCTGGGCTAGTCGTTCGTGACACAATTGGATGTATTCCGGCTTTAGATCAAATCCAACCGCATTCCGGTTCAGATCGCGTGCAGCTACTAACGTAGTACCGCTGCCAACGAAGGGATCGAGCACCAGTTCCCCTTTATGTGTGAAAAGGCTGATCACTCTTGCGGCTAAAGAGATGGGGAAAGTGGCCGGATGGATGTTCTTGTCCCGGACGTCACGACCCTCGTAGTTGAATTGCCACACTCCCAACTGGCACTTGAGCCATTCCTTCGCGGTGAGGCAATTCAAATGGCTGGGCTGACAGTCGCAAAGCCTCTCATGGCCTATTTCGATCTTTCGAGTCATCACTGATTCCATAGGACACCCGTACCGATCCAGTAACCTCGCTCCATTGAATCATAACTCTATGCTGCCAGGATGTCAAAGACTGCGCGTGCGGAGATAACGCAATTGCTCGGGCCTGGGCGATTTGCACTTTACGCCGGATGGCAGATTGTGTAGCATTCGTCTGGATAACTGACACCGTACCCTCGCAAATATGTAGGTCCTGGATACCCCAATTATAGCACTATTCCCCCTATTCTCCTACTAACGCGCGCGCCTGCGCAATCTGCGCCTCCACCGCTGCCCGGGCTGTGCCTCCGGCGCTGTTCCGACGCTCCACCGACCGCTCAAAGTCCCACACCTCCGCCACGTCATCACCGAACAGCGGGGAGATGGCCTGCAGCTCGGACAGAGGCAGCCGGCTCAGCGGGACGCCTAGCTCATCGGCACGACGCACGGCCCGGCCGACCACGTGATGGCTCTGCCGAAACGGCATCCCCTTGCGCACCAGGTAATCGGCCAGATCGGTGGCCAACAGATCGGCGGAGAGAGCTGCAGCCATGCGGTCAGGGTGCAGCGTCATGCCGCGCAGCACCGCCGCCGCCACCGGCAGCGCGACGGCCAGGGTGTCGGCCGCATCGAACAATCGCTCCTTGTCCTCCTGCAAATCGGAATTGTATGTCAGGGGCAACCCCTTGAGCACCGTCAACAGCGCGGTCAGGTCGCCGATCAGCCGCCCCGTCTTGCCGCGCAGCAACTCCAGCGTGTCCGGGTTTTTCTTCTGGGGCATCAGACTGGAACCGGTGCTGTGCGCTTCGGACAGGGTGACGAAGCCGTACTCCGCCGTGCACCACAGCGTGAGATCGCCTGCCAGCCGGCTGAGGTGTACGCCCAGGATGGCCGCCCAACTCAGAAACTCCAGTATGAAATCGCGGTCGGAGACGGTGTCCATCGCGTTGGGTGTGATGCCAGGAAAGCCAAGCTCCTCGGCCAGCGCCTGTCGGTCCACGCCGAAAGGATTGCCGGCGAGCGCGCCCGTGCCCAGCGGGCATAGCTCCGCCCGTCGCATGAGGTCGTCCAGCCGCTCGCGATCGCGCTGCCACATCCAGAAGTAGGCCATCATCCACAGGGCAAAGCGTACCGGCTGGGCGCGCTGGAGATGGGTGTAGCCTGGTATGAGCACATCCAGCCCTTCTTCTGCTCGCTCGATGGCGGCCCGTTGCAGGTCTATCAGCGCCGCGCGCAGCTCCGAAGCCGTGACCCGCAGCCACAGCCGCACGTCGGTGACGATCTGGTCATTGCGGGAGCGCCCGGTGTGCAGCTTGCCCGCGATCTCCGTCCCGATCAGCTCGCCCAGCCGCCGTTCGTTGGCCGTGTGGATGTCCTCATCGCCAGGCTGGATCGCAAAAGTGCCCGCCGTCCACTCCGCGCGCACCATCTCCAACCCCTCGATCAGGCGATCCCGCTCCGCCTCGGTGATGAGGCCGGCGCGGCAGATCGCCCGCGCCCAGGCGATGGAACCGGTGATGTCCGCATCCCAGAGCCGTTGATCAAAGCCGATCGAATGCGTGAAGCGCGCCGCCAGAGGATCTGGCCCGGCGCTGAAGCGTCCACCCCAGAGTATGGTCATGGTATGCCTCGTTGATCCTTGTCTGCTTATTGAACTGTCTTGTGTTATGATACCAAATGGTCTATAGGCCAATTGGTATCATAATTGGAGGATTAGGGTCTGTCAAAGTCTGGAAATTGTCATGCGCCATCAGCCCTACTGTTGGCAACGAGGACAAAAGTGGGTGGAACGCTGCGCCAGCCGGATGCGTGCGATCGGGGTGCCACAGACCGGGCACGGCTCTCCGGCGTGATGGTAGACCTGAAACTTCTCTTGAAAGCGGCCGCGGCCCGTCATCGGCGGCCGATAGTCTCTCAGCGTGCTGCCGCCGGCGCGAATGGCCTCCGCCAGGACGGTGCGGATGGCCGCGTGCAGGCGCAAGGCCTCACCGTGATCCAGGCTGTTGGCTGGCCTGCGCGGGTCAATCCGCGCCGCGAAGAGTATCTCATCTGCGTAGACGTTGCCGATGCCGGCAATGCAACTTTGGTCCATCAGCACGGCCTTGATGGGAGATGGACGATCCTGCAAGCGTGCAGCCAGGTCTCGGGGGGTAAACGATCCATCCAGGGGCTCCGGCCCCAGTTTCCCCACCACTGTGTCCGGGTCGGCCACCAGCCACAGGCGGCCGAACTTGCGTGGATCATTAAAGTGGAGAGCTTGGCCATCGTCCAGGAGGAGGACGACGTGGGTGTGCCGTTCGGCGGGGTGGTGAGCCGGCAACACGCTCAGATTGCCTGTCATGCGCAGATGAATGATCAGGGTGTCCCCGCCGGCCAGGGACAGCAGCAGGTATTTGCCCCGACGCGCCGTGTTAATGATCTGCTGATCTTGGATCACTGAGGAGAACGCCTCAGCCGGGGGCTGCGCGATGGCGCCCGGCCAATGAACGATGACGCCCACGATGCAGCGCCCCACCAGGTGCGGGCGCAGCTCGCGAGCGATGGTTTCCACTTCGGGGAGTTCGGGCACGAACAGACCTCCGGGTGGCCATAAGGTGCGTCGCATTTCCGAAGTGCGTCGTACCTTACCATCTGCGGGTGAGCCAGCTCGCCACGCCCAGGACCACCACGGCCACGCCCAGGACCACCTCCAGGGCGCGGAGTCGAGCCAACGGTAGCCCAAAAGGCCCCGGCTGAGCCAATGGCATCTGCACGCGGCCCTCTCTCACTGGTGCTGGGGCAGCCGCTAGAGCGACGGTCGGCGCCATGGCGACGGGAGCCGGCGTAGGTGTAAAAGGCACAGGCGTCGCAGTAGGGACAATCACCGGTGTCGCCGTCGGTATCACCGTCGGACTGCCTGTACCCTGTGCCTGCGCCCAGGGCAGGCCCGTCAGGGTAGACGTAGAGGTTGGGCTGGCTGTCGCAGTGGGACTGCTTGTACCCGTCAGGGTAGGCGTGCTCGCAGGTGCCGGCATAGCGGCCGCCTCCGCAGTGACCAGCTCGCCCTCGTCCATCGGCGCTTCAGGCAACGGCGCGTAAGCTCGCTCGGCGGCTGCAACCATCATGCCGGGCTCGCCAATGCCCCCCTCCGCGCCGCCACCCATACCCGGCGGCACCGGCTCGCCTCCACCGCGTTCTGTGATCACACCAGACGCCTCTGGGCCGGGTGGCTCGATGATGCCCAGAGCAGCCGGCGGGGCAGGTTGCTCTTCTTCTAATTCAACTTCCACGAGTGGTTCCGGCGTTGGCGTGGTCTCAGTAGGGACAGCCGTCGCCTCGGCTACAAAGGGAGCCATCGGCTCCTCAGCGGCAGGTTTTTCCGACGCCGGAGCCTCTGGAGCCGGTTGCCTGGCAGGCAGTACCGTTGGCACTATCACCTTTTGAGCCGGGGCTTCGACCGCCACCTCGGGTGCCCTTACGATTTCTGCTGCCGTGGCAGGCATCTCCTCAGCCGATTGGGTCCTCTGTACCTCGGTGGGGGCATACACAGCGGGTGTGGCCGTGCGGCTGACGAAGGTCGATACCTGTTGGGACCACCATGCGTCACCGATCAGCAAAATAACCAGGAGGGTAGCGGCTACAGCCGTGGCGCCGCGCAGATAGAGTGAAAGGGTGTACTCACGCCATCGGTGCCAGAATGGCTGCTTATGAAGGAGGGCTGCGTCTGCCTCGCTCAGGGTGAACGCGCGCGGCAACGGCACTCGCGGCAGGTTGGCCAACAAGGTCACTGTCTGCTGCAGCGTGCGCAGGCGGTGAGCCAGCTCTGGATCGCGAGCGAGAGCCTGTTCCACCGCCACCCGCTCCGTCGGCGTCACCTCGCCGTCAATGTAAGCGGACAGCAACTCATCGGTCACGCGAATATGGCTCCGGTCGTGTTCGTTCAGCCCTCGGATCATGCTATTTCCTCATACCGTAGACTCAGCCGCCTCTAAGACGATAACGTTTGGGAAGAAGTTCCTGACGTTCAAGCAAGTAGTCGCGCAAGCGCGATCGGCCTCGGCTCAGACGGGATTTGACCGTGCCCAGTTCTACGCCGGTAATTTCCGCAATCTCCTGGTACGAGAACCCTTCGATGTCAGCCAGCACCAATGTGATGCGCTGATCTTCTGGCAGACGTTGGATGCCGCCCTGGATAGTGCTCGCCAGCTCTCCGCGTAAAGCGCGCTCCTCGGGGTCTCCATCTTCCTGTACCAGGCGAGAGGCGTGTTCCGAATCCACCGCCAGATCTTCCAGGGACACGGCGGGGCGCCGCTGGCGCGCGCGCAACAGGTCGTAGCAGGTGTTAGTGATGATGCGGAGGAGCCAGGCCTTAAAGGAGCCACCGCGAAAGTCACACAGCGCGCGGTAAGCCTTCAGGAAGCTATCCTGGGTGGCATCCGCGGCCGCCTCGGGGTCGCCCAGGACGCGATAAGCCACGTTGTAGGCTAACCCCTGGTAGGTCAACACCAACTGGTTGAAAGCTGAAAGCTCCCCGCGCTGGGCAGCTCGGATGAGCCTCTCTTCGTCCATACCCGGTCGCACTCCGAATGAAGCCTGGCGACCAAAGGTCGCGGCTACCATCGCGAGGCCGGCCTCCGCAGGTCGAAACCCAGTCGCCGAAGGGCGACTTCGCAGACGTAGGCGCGGTTTGTAACCGCCAGTTCGTTTCCGAATGTCTTTGCACCAGCCTATTTGACGTTTTGCCGCTGTTCGGCTATACTGCATCTTGTTGGAGGGCCGAAGTGGCGGAACTGGCAGACGCGCACGACTCAAAATCGTGTGGGTTCACCCCGTGTGGGTTCGACTCCCACCTTCGGCACCTGCAGACGAGCCTTGAGTCCACTGCGGAACATTATACCAGGGAACCGAAAAGGTGGCTAAAACCTTCAGGTCACCGTCTTGTATCGCGATAGCTGTGGAAGAAGGTCGGGGGCGTGGAGCGCGATGATTCTCCTGCCCCCTACTTTTTGTGCCAGGCCTTTCTTGGCTATCATGACCAGCAGACCGTTTGGGATCAGGCGTCTCCTTTATTTTTTCCCTTTACTCCTTGCCCTGTTCATCTCTGCAGGGTGTGAGCGCGCGAACGTGCCTGTCAGCCCGCCCTCCACCGAGAAGGAGCGGGAAGCCATCCAGATCGCTGCGGACTTTGCCCAGGATGGCGATCTGGCACGGGCGCGGACCCGGTTGAATGCCCTGGACGTGCCCAAAGCCGAGCAATGGCTGGCCGTGCTCGCCGAGCGCTATATCAGCGAAGGCAAGGACGCGACAACGACCGATCATCTGGTCGCGCTCACCCTGGCCCTGGAGGTCAAGACCGCCTCCATTGTGCGCTACGCCAGAGCCCGATTTACACCTACACCGGTTCCGACAAAGATCTTGATGGTCGAGCCAGCCGTCACCTTCACTCCAGAGCCATCTCCGTTGGCGACCGTAAAGGCACCCGAGCCTGCGCCAACATCTACGCCTACCCCCACGCCCACGGTGACCTCAGTGCCCACACCCTTTGCGATCGTGCAGGTCGAGGTGTTGAATGTGCGCGCTGGCCCCGGCACCAGCTACCCGGTCGTGGGACGTCTGACCGACGGCGAGTCGGTCAACATCATCGGGCAAAGCGTGGACGGTGCCTGGTGGCAGGTCTGTTGCGTGGACCAAAAGCGGGGGTGGGTGTCCGGCGCGCTGGTGGAAGCGCAAGGCCGGCTGGGGGACGTGCCCGTGATCACCGATGTGCCGCCTCCCCCGCCGACGCCCACGCCACGACCACCGACGCCGACGCCCGTACCAAAGCCATCGGCAGCCTACGTGGTGAGGAGTGTTCGCCTGCGACCTGTCGGGC
>DAOUAJ010000304.1:0-4842 GCA_034433615.1 Anaerolineae bacterium
TTACTTACGAGATAGTGTGGGTACCCTGATAGATGAATACCCGTACTTGATTACCCCGACGCCGACCCACACGGCAACGGCCATGCACACCCCAACACCTACATCAACATCAGCTTACACACCCACCCCAACGGCTACCGCCACACCTTTCACAGTCACCCCCGCTGTGACGCCGACGCCCACGACCATCCCTACCGTCAACTGTGTGAGTCTTCTGTTCAACGGCGGATTCGAAGAAGATGCGTACTGGCAATTGCACCGCACTCCTCTATGGCCCACCTACGCTGGCCCGCCCAACCCGGTGCACAGTGGCGCCCGTTCCGTGATGTTGGGCAATCGGCCTCTCCCGGAAGCGATTTCGTACTCGTCCGTCCGCCAGGTGGTTAGCATACCGGCAGATGCGCAGACAGCACGCATCGAGTTCTGGTTCTGGGCCCAGACGGATGATGTGGATGGTGGCGACCGACAGCAGTTGTTGTTGCTCGACCCCATCTCCTACGCGCGTGTGGCTGACCTGTGGCGGCCATCGCCTCTCCACAACGAACGGGACTGGCAGTATATGCCGATTGATTTGACCCCTTATCGCGGGCAATCGGTTCTCATCTACTTCAATGTCTTCAATGACGGCGATGGCCGGCGCACAGTCTTATTCTTGGACGACGTCTTTCTGTTCGCTTGTTACCCGCTTGTGACAGCAACGCCCACAGTGATGGCGATGGAAGGCGCGATGGCTGAGGTTGTCGCAACACCGACGCCCGCTTTCATTCCCCCCGTGACTGCGTTTGCGGAAGCAGCAGTGCCAAAACCATCACCTGTGCCGACGTCAGGACCAACCGTCACCATTATGCCAAAGGCATCACCCGTGCCGACATTGGGGCCGGCTGTCACCACTATCGCCGTGAAGGAAGAGGCGGCAGAGGCCCCCTTCACCGTTCCAGGAGCGGCGGCTGCCCACGCCAGCGAGATGTTATTCCAACGTTGGCCCATCACCTCCGTCACCATTGGCGCGCTGGCTGGTGCTGTCTTAGTTGCCTTCATCACCTGGTGGATTCGCAGCGCTCCCAGCTAAATGGGGAAATCGGCCCCTGGTTTCACCCTCTTCTCTCATTACCACCGCTAGCGGCCACTCCCACTGTCCTCTACCACCGTTAGCATTGCTCACCTGGCTCCACCGCGCAGTTGCAGCCATACCCACTTGTCTCCACTTCGGAGGCATGCATCTTTACCCGCCTGTCTTGGCCTCAGGTCCTCTGGATCAGGCCAAGAGCAGGCGGGTAAGAGGCTTAAACAGAGGGTTTTTTGGAGGGGGAACCCCTCCAAGCCACCCCTGCGGGGCAGCCTGTCCCCTGGCCTGACGACCAGGACAGGCTGGCCGTCAGGCCAGGGGTGAGAGACTGAAAAGAGGTTTTTGCGGAGGGAACCCCCTTCGCACTTCCCCCGCCAGCACGGGTGAAAGGCGCTCTGAAAACTCGCTGACAAATCATGCGTGCACCCCATCGGAAAGGGTGCATATAGAAGGTTTGACGCCCATAGCCTGGTGGGAGATAATGGCGATTATGAACTTATATGCTATCCGCTTCCACCGTCTGTGGAAACCGGTTGGCCTGCTCCTGATCCTGATCGCAGGAGGGGGCCTGCTGGTCACTTTGGCACGCGGCAACCAAAGTCAGACAGGGACGGCTCCGGCCCCCTCCATGGCGGTCGTGGCCGGCTTGCCTCGGCTTACTTTCACGCCCACGGCAACCTCTTCACCATCACCTACCAGCAGCCCAACGCCAACCATCACATCCACCCCCACTCTCACATCAACACCTACGCCCACCCTCTCGTTAGCACAACGGCTGGTGATTGCGAACCAGTTCCAGGCTGAAGGGCGGTACGATCGTGCCCGCCGTCTGTTCGCGGAGCTGGTGAGCGAGGCCGATGACCCCTCTGTCGTTCATCTGGCACGCTTCCGCCTGGGGCAATCTTATTTGGCCGACGCCAACTACGAAGAAGCGGCTGCGGTCATGGTTCAGGTGGCGGACCTTGACCCGGACGCAGCACGCCGTCGCCAGGCTCAGTTCCTGCTGGGCGAGGCGTTGGCCGGACAGGGAGAATGGGAGCGCGCCATCACCGCCTATCGCGCTTACCTGGCAGTGGGTGGCCTGGCTCAATCAGAGACATGGGAACGCATCGGGCAGGCGTATCGGCGGTTGGAGATGTGGGGGCAGGCTGAAGACGCCTACACTCGTGCTATCGAGACCACATCTGATGTACCCACTGCGCTGCGCTTGCGAGAGATCTTGGCTCAGATGTGGCTGGACCAGGGGCAACCTGAGAAGGCGCTGGCGCAATACGAGACCATCCTGGGCGTGGCACGTAACCCAGGCTATCGGGCGGAAATCCTTTATCGCATGGGAGAAGCGCTGCGCGCGGCTGGACGCACATCGGAAGCGATCGAGCGTTACCAGGCTGTGGCCGACACCGCGCCCACCAGCGGCTACGCCCATCAGGCTCTGGTCGCCCTGCTCGACCTGGGTGCGCCCGTGGACGAGTACCAGCGCGGTGTCATCAACTACTACAACGGCGTCTACGCGCTGGCCGCGGCCGCCCTGGAGCGTTACGTGGCAGCGGATCCCACCGCACGCGGCGGCCAGGCTTACGATTTCCTGGCCCGCACCTACCACGCGCTGGGGCTTTACCAGGAAGCTATCGCCGCCTGGGACCGGGTCATCGAAGATTTCCCCCAGTGCCCCTGTTGGGGGCAGGCGTGGTTGCAGCGTGCGGCCGCGCAGGCAGCGCTGGGCGACACCACTGCCGCCCGCGCGGGGTTGCTGACCTTCGCGAAGGCTTACCCGCAGCACAGGCTGGCAGCCGATGCCCTGGCGCAGGCGGCGCGCATTCTCGAGGACGCCGGCGATTGCGAGGCAGCAGCCAGGGAGTACCGCAATCTGCAAGCCCACTACCCTTCTTCCAGGCAAGGCGCAGAAGGGTTGTTCGCGGCCGGTATGTGCATGTATCGCCAGCAACGCCCAAAGGGTGCGGTGGTAGACTGGCGACATTTGCTGAATGCTTATCCGTCTGGCAGTAGCGAGCTGCTGGCCAGAACGCGGTTGTGGCTGGGGAAGGCATTATTAGCGGCCGGAGAGCCGGCACGGGCGGCGGACATCTGGCACGTCCTGGCCCGGCAGCCTGAGACCTATTACGGCCAACGCGCTTTGACGCTGGCGCAGGAGGCTGGCCTGGACCTGGGCATGCCTGTCCAGGCTGCACCACTACCCGGCCTTTCTGATCAAGAGGCCGCTGAGGCGTGGCTACGAAGCTGGCTGCCTGATCCTCCACCTGGTCCTCTCTCTACGCTCCCACCAGAATTAGCCCAGGATCCCTTGCTCGTACGCGGATTGGAATTGTTAGACCTGGGCCTGACAGAAGAGGCCCTGGACGAGTTAGGTCGGCTGCGGCAACGTTACAACGATGACCCGCTGGCTCTGTACCGGCTGTCTCTCCTCTTTCGTGACCAGCGCGTCTATCGCCTGTCCATCGTCTGCGCCGAGCGCTTGATCGCTCTCTCGTCCAAACGACTCGATGAGATTCCTCTCTTTATCCAGCGCCTGGCCTATCCCATCTACTTCGCCGATCTGATCAAGGCAGAAGCGGCCGAACGGGGTATAGACCCTTTGTTGCTGTATGCCATCGTGCGCCAGGAAAGCTTGTTTGAGGCCAGCGCCATGTCAAGCGCGGCTGCCCACGGGCTGATGCAAGTTATCCCCGCCACGGGTGAGTGGATCGCCAGCCGGCTGGGGTGGCAAGATTACCGCCGTGAGCTGCTCTACCGGCCGTACGTTTCTATCAAATTCGGGACCTACTACCTGTGGTCGGCGCTGCAGATGTTCGATGGCAATCTTCTGGCGGCGCTGGCCGGGTACAACGCCGGGCCGGGCAACGCGGCGCGCTGGTGGGAGCGGGCCAACGGCGATGACGACCAGTTCTTCGCGGCGATCACCCTTTCTGAGCCACGGATGTACATTCAGCGTATCACTGCCTACTACGCCACCTATCGCCGGCTGTATGGCGCTGCCGAATGACGCATTCTTGCCGCGCAGGCATTCGAGCGCTGGGGTGAGCGTATCACGCTGGGCGGTTTGAGGATTCATCGCACATATGGTATGATGAGTGGGTTGTCAAGCTTTCTTCCGCTTCACCTGTTATCGGTTGCTCTGTGTCTCCCCCACCGGATCGCCCTTCTCCTCCGTGTCTGCTTGAGAGATCCAGTTCAGAGCCTCGATGCAGGAGCCTGGAGCCAGGAAGACCAAGGAGGTTTGCCATGCCCTCACGTCGTTTCTCCGTTGCCCTGATGGTTACCATAGCCGTTGTGGCGCTGCTGGTAACTGCCCCGGCGGGCTTTGCGCCGTCAGCCGCCCAGGCGGCACCCGATGAGCCATCCGACACCCTGATTTTGAACGCCCAGCAAGACAGTTGGGTGAATCAGGAGGCTCCCAGCACGAACTATGGAGGTGATCGTGATCTGCACGTTGGCCGCGTCTCCACTCGGGTGGCTGCGTTCAACCGCCAGACGCTGGTCTGGTTTGACCTGTCGAGCCTGCCGGCCGGCGCAGAGGTCCATAGTGCCCGCCTTTACCTGTATCAGATCTCCGCAAGTGGCCCAGAGCGGTACTATATCTGGCCTGACGCCGCCTTTGACCCGTGGGAGGAGATGAAGGTCACCACCCGCGTGGACATCGAAGGGCCCGGCGGCCAGGTGCTCACGACTGTCACCGCCGGTGCGAATCCACCCAACGTGACGGTTGTCTCGCCCAATGGCGGCGAAACCCTGGGCGGCGACACCATCCCGATCTCCTG
>DAOUAJ010000305.1:0-14174 GCA_034433615.1 Anaerolineae bacterium
AACCCGCACAACAACTTGTGAACTTTGGTCCGCCGCCGATCGCTTGGGATATCGTAGGCGATGACGTACAACCCTCGCCCGGCCGGTTGCGTACTCATCCCACTCCCCTAACACACCCTGCCTGCCGACAGGCAGGGTGCTACCTGCCACTGTTACCAGACCTAACGCACCGTGAACGGCTCGTACCTGCCTATCTCACCCGTCAGCATCTTGCTCAGGAGACGCACCTGCAGTTCGATGCACCGCCGGTAGGTAGCCCGATAATCAAACACCGGATGGTGAATCTCTTCGTTCAACCGCTCCTCAAAGCGCCTCAGAAACTCCCGCCTGCCGTGATCCTTCAGCCGATAAGTCCCCATCTCCTCCACGAAGTCATCCTCCCCCAACATGCGATTGTTGACCAACGTCAGCACGACGGAGTCCACCACGATCGGCCGGAACTCTTCCATCAAATCCAGTGCCAGTGCCGGTTTGCCGTACTGCGAGGCATGGAGATACCCCACGTAAGGATCCAGCCCCACAATGTTGATCGCACTCATGACCTGGTTCATCAGCAGCACGTAACCGAAGCTCAACAGGGCGTTGACCGGGTCACGCGGCGGGCGGCGATTGCGCCCCGAGAAACTCAGATCGCCTCGCAGAAGACGGCCAAAGACGCGAAAGTAGGCCGACGCGCCGGTCCCTTCCAGACCTTGCAGTGCTCCCCATGTGCTCTGGTGCTGAGGCGCTACCGGATCGAAGACCTCCCCTTCTTTGACCGCCAACTCCCGCACCTGTACCATCGCCTGGTGGATCTCCGCTGCGGCCGCAGCCACCTCTTCATCTTCCAGCTTGCGATTGCTACGCAGCAACAAGGTGCGTTGATTGGCCAGCTTCCCCCAGACGAAGGCCTTGGCCAACGCCACGCGCGAGGGGTAGTCGTGGTGGACCTCGTGCTGGCGAATGCGCAGGAGCGCATTCTTGCTGAACTCCGGCGAGAGACGCCCACGAAACTGCCCGTGGGCCGTGCAGTAGCAGATGTCGGCCCGTTGCTCCAGTAGGGCCAGCACAGCGGGCGCCGTCAGCGTGCTGTCACCGTACACCACTACCTGGTCCACCTTGATCAGCGGCACGCGCACGCTACGTTTCTCCGTCCCTTGTTGGGGATCGCCCGGAATCTGCACCAGCAGGCAATCCCCCTCTTTACGCACTACCGAGCGCGGCTCGGTCAGATAAAGTGTAGTCATAGAGTCCTCAGTTTTCAATTACCGGTCACAGGTCGCAGGTCGCAGATCACAGGTCGCAGGCCACGGGTCACAGGTCACCAGTTTTCAGGTGGCCGGCACTATCCGATCAACTGATGAACCTCTCGCGGCAGGCAGATCGGCTCCAGGCTGCAATCCCGACACTTGGCCCACTTCTCCAGCGGTAAGGGCATCTGGCCTGTTTCCAGCAAGGCAAAGGCCCGGGCCACACTGGCCTGCGTCCGGGCCCGCAATTCCGGGGTGAAATCCACCCGCTCGCGCCGCCGTGAGCCGAAGTACCACAGGTAGCCACCCCGAACCGGCCGACCGATCCGCTCTTCCAGACACATCCCCTGGGCACAGAGTTGGATGTGGTCGTTTAGCCAGCGGCCCATCCGCCCGTGCTTGTACTCCACCGGATAGATCTCGCCGTCGGTCTCCTCCACCAGGTCAATGAATCCGCTCAGTCGCAGGGTATCGGAGTAAACGTACACCCGCCGATGGCGAAGGGTGTCATCTTCCTGTTCTCGGCCGGCGGCGTGGGCCCGCTCGTGCTGCAACGTCCCTTCTAACACCGGAGCGTTGATCTCCATCTCGCCCAGGACGTACATGTACCAGAAGCGACGTTCGCAGTATTCCAGTTGGTTAAGCATCGAGATGGGAAGGTAGTCAGGTGGTTCCATCTGCATCTCAGGCGCGGCTCCAGAGGCCATACTCCCCGATCCGTACAGATAGCTGATCTTTTGCCACCGCGCCCGGCTCCCAACAAATCTCGGCGGCCGACAGACGCTGGCCGTGGCGATCGGCATCGCGTGTCTCGCGACCGACCAACGGCGCCAAAGGGCCATCGGCAACCACAGCGTTGGGCCCCACTGCGAGTGCATGAGCCAGCAACCTGGATTTGTCCGGTAATTTGCCCGGCAAACGCAGGACAGGCCGCTCGCTGTCCAGTTGCATGGCATACAGGCCGAAAAACGGCCCGTCATCCTGCGCGATGGCAACCGGCTCGGCCCGTCCCCAGCCGTAGGTGCGTTCGCCGCCGACCTGCAGCCGGCCGAGCGCCTGGCACCAGGGCAACGAGCAATCCGTCCGCTCGAAGACGTAGCCCACCAGGTAAACTGGCCGGCCGTCGCGCGTGGCCGGCGCGATGAACTCGGTCTCGTGGAGGCTCCCCTCCTCCGCGGCATTGCGACCGTAGTCCAGCGCAGTGCCGGCGTAGGAGCCCAGGTAACGCCAGGCGAACTCGTCGGGATCGTCCCAGGGCCAGAGGTCCACTTCCTCGCCGACCGCCGGGTAGAAGTAGCTGAAGGCCAGCTCGTCGTTGACGCGGCGGCCGACGGCAGGATAATCACCGCCCAGGGCGGGATCGTCGCGGGTCAGCCGGGCAGCGAGCGCGCCCCACAGCGATTTGCCGGTGAGGTAAGGCCGCGCCCGCTGCACGTTGCCCAACTGGCCGGCCCCCACGTGCAACGGCGTCAACAGGCGCAGGACGATCTTGTAAGCGGTCCAGGTCATTGCTCACCTCTCTTGAAAAATGCTGAGAAACGTAGCATAAGATTTATCTTGTGCTCACAGGCTCACAGGCTCACAGGCTGAAGCCTGTGCTACGTTCTGTGCTACGTTCGTGCTTTGGCGCCGTAGCGCACGTAGATCAGCGTCTGTTCCCACACCTGCTTGACCAGGAGAAGGGTGTCCAGGTCTCCTGCGATGTGCTCGGTGACGAAGCGGAGCGCGTCCTGCGCCTGATCCGGCGGCGCCGGCTGCTGCACCACCTCTTGCGCTGCCAGCCCGAGCAATTGCCGGCGCGCGAAAGGTGCGATCTTGGCGTCGGTGCTGCTGCGGGAATAGAGGAACAGGGTTGCGGCATAGACGCCGTTCTCCTGCAAAACGCCCAGGGCTTTAGTGGCCAGATTGTCCACCTCGGCGGACTTGAAAGACATGGTGTCGGCGATGATCTGTTGGGCCGTCTGTGCGGCCAGGGTGTCCAGGTTACGCATGGCTCACCTCCCAATCGGCTATCAGCCGGATGCGGCCAAAGCCGCGCGTGCCCATGCCCCCGATGCCCAGGTATTCCGCCAGGCGCAGCCCCCCTTTGACCACATCGAGAGGGCGTTCGTGCCTGAACTCTGTGGCTTTGGGGTGGTCCTTGGGGAAGGGCTGCTCCCGCTCGCGATAATTGTCCTCCACCACGTCGCACCACAGCCAACTGGCGCGCGGCAGCGCCTCGTAGGTGAAGAGCGCGCCCTCTTTGGCCGCGCCGGTGGCGGGGTCAATGCTGACCGAGGTGCGCACCTCCAGGTTGCTGTTGACGATCTGGGAGAAGAGGCCGTCCTCCACCAGGGCCAGCCGGCCGGCCACGTCGTCCCAGTTCTGAACGGTTTTCCCGGTCAGCTCAATCTTCATCTCCCCGGCCTTGTGCTCCAGCAGCAGCCAGCCCAGGTTCAGCGGTTTGGCCCATCCGGCCAGGGTGGTGGCGAACTGGTCGCGGGCCAGGTCGGGCGCGGCGGCCACAGTAAAGCCGGCCTGTTCCAGCCGTAATCGGGTCGTCACCCAGATCGGCCCGGCCATCGAATGCACCGGGAAGAGCAGCAGTTGAGCGTCGGCCAGGCTGACGGTGCCGGCGTTGCCCCCGTCGGCCCCGCGGATGTTGCCGAAGGTGTAGCAGATGGGGCATTTGGCATCGCCGCAGTGCTTTTTCTCCGGCTTTTCACCGCCCCCCTGTCCGGCGCACTGGGGCTTCTCGTAGCGCATCGCGGCATAAGAGCGGGCCGCGCCGGCCAGCGAGGTGCCAGGGATCTTGGGCAGGTTGGTGCCCGGCTCGCGGGCGATGCTCAAATCCACCCGGCCCAGGCGATAGCCGCCCGTGCCGATGTGGACGGGGTCCAGAGTCATCAGGACAAAACGTTGCAGGGTGTACATTCTACGCCTCCTCCGGTTGCGGTTTTTCCTTGTGAATGGTCAGATGGATTTCCAGCACGTCGGCCAGCAGGCCGATGAGGGCGGCCTGCTCCAGGGCCGGGGTGTAAACTTGCGCCTCACGCAGCACATCGCCCACAAATTGCCTGAAAGTGGGGGATACGCTCAGCGTGCCGGTCGGTTGCTCCCAGGCGCGGCGTTTGCCTTCGATCAGCGCCTCGACTGTGTGGATTTGGGAACGGGTCAGACGGCGGATCTCGCGCCAGACCTGCTCGAAGGCGTCCATCTCCTCCAGCAGGTAGGGGCGTTGCCGCTTGCCCACGCCCAGCCGCTGGCCGTCGCCGCCATAGGCCACCTCGAAGCGCCGGCCGCCGGCGTCCAGGTACTCGAAATCGAAGATGGAAGGGGTGAAGGCGACAATCTCGCCGGGCCGCAAGTCGCAGACATGCACCCAGTGCTCGCCGTCCGGCCCGACGAACCAGCGTTTGCGGTCGGTTGGCTTGCCTGCCACCTGCCAGTAGGGATACCAGACGTCGGGGGTTTTCCCGTCGCCCATGACGGTGGGAACCCTGACGACGATTTCCCTCTCCCCGATCCGCAACTTTACGTCCAGCGCGCTCGGCCAGCCGTCCTCCAACGGGTTTTGCGGAGTCAATTCCTTTACCTCTGCGCGAACGGTCTGGACTGGGTAACGCAGCATCCGCCGGCCGGCGTCGAGGATGGCGGCCAGCGGTGTGCGCCGGCCGGCATAGACCACGTCCAGGGTGAGGGGCAGGCGGTTGCGCACCTTGCCCATCTCGGTCTCGTATTTCCCCTTGATGGCCTGGGCCACGGCCAGGGCCTTGTGCGCCGGGACCAGCGCCATGAAGGTGCGGGGTTCGGCCAGGATGGGGATGGCGGGGGTGTAGGTGTCGGGTAACGGGCGTACTTTTTCCACCACCATCGTGCCCCAGATCTTGTTCCTGCCGCCGTAGCCGACCGGTTCCTCGACCGTGATCGGCCGGCGCTGCTCTTTGGCCTCGTTCAAAGCCTGTTCTACCGACCGGCCCAACTGCTCCGGTTTGGTCAGGTAGTCCAGGTTATCGCAGGTGATGAAGCGCTTGTTGTCGCTGTCCCAGACCACGCTGAGACGAACGCCGTTGAGGGCCAGTTCGTAGGTGTGGAAGGGGCCCAGGTCGAGGCGACGACGGTTCTGGGGGATGATCTCCAGGCGCGGGGCCGGCTGAGGTAGGAGCGGACCTCCGTCAGGCCCGCGCTCATCGAGAGCGGTTTGCCAGAAGGTGCGCGTGGTCTCCCAGACGCGGCGGATGCGGGCGAAGGAGGGGTTCTTTCGGGCCACATTTGCCTTGTTCGGCGAACTATCCTGGGCGGGGTCTGTGACCGTGAGGGTCTGGACCAGCATACCATCCAGCCATCGCTCCAGGTCGAACTGCCCTACCACAAGCGCCAGCCGGCCGTTTTCGTCGGCAACCTCGTCGGTCCAGATGGTCGTATCAAGTTTGCTTGTTGCCCACTCCTTTGCGCGGTCGGCCCGGCGCTGCTCGCAGATGTCGCAGACTTTGCGTGACTGCGCTTTGGGGCTTGGCCCCTGGGGACGCAGGCCGCAAACGGGGCAGATTTCTTGTTGCCTGCTCCACTGCTGCTCAACCCAGGCGGGATCGGCCGCACTCACGACGGGTTCAAGATGATCAGGAACGGGGGGGATTTCGTCATTACCCTGCCGCTGCGGGTCCTGTCCCCACCAGGGTTTGCCGTCTATCCGGATGGTCGGGACGGCCTCGCCTTCCAGTCGGCTTCGGACCTGATCCAGGATGCGGTCACGCAGGGTTTTGCCCCTATCCTGCAAAGCTAGCAGGCCCAGGGAATTACAGCCCGGCACCACAAAGATGCTGCCGTCCTCGTCGCGGTAGACCTCGGTGCCCAAAGGATACTCCACTTCCAGCAGATCACGGACTTGGTCCAATGCTTCATTGAGAAGTTTTCGCCGGGCCAGGAGATCGGGGAGATGATGGCTCTGGGCAAAGAAGGACAATCCGTCGAAGCGGATGCTCAGGAGCCGCCAGCGGAGATCAGCGGGGTCGCTTGGCCGGTAGCCGAGCAGCGCGCCGGCGAGGGCGGCTTTGTATAGCGCGGCGACGAGACCGGACCAATCCCAGAGGGTGATTTCGTTTTCCGGGCGTCGCGTCTCGCCTAATGCCTTCGAGAATGCCTGCCGGACAGCCAGATTGAAAATGGTTCGCTCAGTGAGATTGGCATAGGGCAACCCCTTCAAGTTGGCTGTCAATCCGTTCAGCGGGAGCTGCTCGAAGCCATAGGCTGTGCTCATGCGCGTGTCCGAAGCTGGCTGCTTGCCAGTGCGATCGGCTTCCTCTTTCTCAATATGCGCCGCAGCATGACAACGCCCCAGTACCCGTAGGAGCCAGGGGTGACTGGCGTCACTCACGACCGCCGGTCTCGCTTGCTCTACCAGGGTTTTTAGCGCAACCGACTCCCCCAGTAGATTGAAAAGCGGCGCAGTAGCAAGTAGCGAGGAGTACGCAGTTTTGTATTGGTATTTGTAACCGGGCGGGCGGTCATTCGCCTGGTTGATGAGATGCTCATCGGTGCATTTCCCCATGTCGTGCAGCCACGCCGCTGCCTCGGCCAGCAAGAGCGCGTTGCGATGTAGCTTCAGGATTTCGAGATCGTTGCTCATGGCGCGCCTCCCTTAGTCAACTGCTGCGCCACCTGATCGGCCAACCTCACCAGCTCGTCGAACGATTTAAACTCCCAGGACGGCCAGGCTAGGGCCGGCGCAGGCGGTGGAACGGTGACGGCTGGTTCCGGTTGCGGTCCCTGTTCGGCCAGCGCCTTGCCCTCTCGCTCCCACCAGGCTTTGGCCTTATCGTAGAGCTGGCGGTCGGCCTTCTTCATGGCCTTGAGATCGGCTTCGCTGCGATAGCGGAACGTCCCGTCGGCGGTCAGGTATTCGGGCTTGAGCCGACCGGGCGCCTCCAGGTAGCGAGGCAAGGCCTGAGCTGGCGCCGAGGGCACCGCCGGGGGAGGTGGAGCGGCAGCCTGTAGCCCTACGAACCGCAAAGTCAGGGTCCCCTCGCCCACCGTCTCCTGCGCCACCCCGAACCCGCTGGTGCGCTTGGCCGAGAAGCCGTAGACGGTGAACATGGCCTTCACTCCTTCTGCCAGCAGCGGCAGGTCCTCGGCCAGTTGCAACCTGGTCTCCCTTTCGTCCTGACCCACTCGGTCAAAGGGGACGTAGAGCAGGGTGAAGGTGCCCTTTGCGCTGATGGGGACGCTCTCGAACAGGATCGGGGTCTTGCCCACCCGCCGCGTGCGGTCGTGCGGGTTGATGATCTCCAGGCCGGTTTCGGTGAAGAAAGTGGGGAAGAAGATCAGCCGGCCGGCCTGACCGCCTTCGTCCCCCCGCGTCTCGCCGAACATGCGTTGGATGCGCTCGTCTTTGTATTTCTCGCCATCGTGGCGGTAGCCCAGTTGCCAGAGCGCAGCGCGCAGATTGCCCTTCCAGCTCGACGGCCGCACCAGCGGCAGTTGGAATACCTTGTCGCGCACGATAGGGTTGTCCACGATGTAGAAGGGGTTGTCGTCCCTGGAGATGTAGGGCTGGGCCAGGGTGAAGGTGAAGCTGAGAGTGAAGGAGCAGGTGGGGAGGATAGACAGGTCAGGGGTAGGCGCAGCAATAGCTTGCCATAGAGCGGTGGCCGGCTCAGGAGCCATCACGCGCAATCGTTCCCTGCCCCATGCCGCGCGCAACGCGTCCGCGCCGGTATTCTTGTCCTTCTTGTGGCCGGTCGCGATCAACACGTGGTAGCGCGTGGTGACCTCGCTGATCTCGGCCATGTCGGGTGGCCACCGATTCCGCCTACCTAATTCCGCAAAGTAATCTACAGTCATTGTAGCCCTCCTTGGGCCTGTGCCACCAGGTCCCTGCCGAGCGTCACTCGTATCGGCCGTACGTTGAGGACGTGGAGGACGTATTCGTTGCACAGGTCTCGCAACTCTTCAGGCGTCAGCAGTCCTGGCGGTGCAAAGCCGAAAATGCGCAGGCGGTAGTTCCCGGAATCCAACCGATACGGCATGCCAAAGCAGAGCCGGCTGGCCTGACGATCCTCTTCGACGTCCGTCTCGCCCCTTTTCTTACTGACTCCCATCAATTCATTGGCGTCAGCGTGGCTCCAGCGTTTCGGGCCGTAGGGGTTCTCTAGCCAGCGGCGCATCCCCCAGTTGCCGTCGCCTTTGTAACGCAAATCGAATGCGCACGGCAGATAGTTGCTTTCGGCGCGTTTCTGCTCGCTCCCGAAATGCGCGCGGTCCGTGGTAAACACGGCGAGCGAGCGGGCCGGGACGTCGTAGGTCACACTGACGAAGTTGCGCAGGTCGAAGGGAGTATCGGTCGCCGGCCCACCGCCACACAGCCCGCCAGACCGCAAGCGATCGGCCAACTGAGACAACCCGTCGGTGACCGTGACCCTCTGCATCTCGGGTGGCAGTGTCAGCGCAGCCTGCCCGAAGCCGTGCTGGAGCTTCGCACCCAGGCCGCCGTAGTCGGCCGCAAAACGGAGCACCAGCGCGAGTTGGTCGCGGGCATAGTCAGCGTCGTAGCCGCGCTGAACCAACTGACATTGCACCGTGCCGTAAGGCACTGTCAACCGGCTGATGTCCTGGGACTCACCACCGAAAACACGACGCAGCCAGCTCTGGTTCATCCTGACCGTCGTACGAAAGTGTAATGGCGTGGTGGGCACCTCGCTCACCCGGAGCTGAAACAGCCGCGCCCAGCCGGTAGCCCCGAATAGATAACTGACCGGGCAGACTGTCTTGAGGCCCTCGCGCAGCGCGTCATCATCTGACTTACCGGCGCGTTTGGCCTCTTCGTAAGCTTTTGCATCGAACTCGCTGCGTGCCGCGGGATTCTCTGCTGTAGGATCACTGACATACCCACCCAGCCCGCGCACGATCGCCTCATACCACCAGCGCAGCGACCCCATGAGCCCCGTGACGTGCAGGCGGTCGCTGGTGCCATCGGCGCCGCCCGTCCACAGCGGCGTCAACGTCCTCAACGTGATCGTCAACAGTTCCGTCATACCTCCTCCTTTCCGGAAACGAATCCGCCATGTCACCGTGTCACCCCATCACCCTGTCACCCCGTCACCCCATCACAACCGCCGCGCCTGCCCCATCCCCATCGTCGTCTTGGCTCCTACGCCACTGTAGAAGGCGAAATCAGCTAGCAGGTTGAGGGTGCGCAGGTGGTCTGGGGTGTCGTCCAGAGCCTCGAAGACGACGTCGCCAGCGCCGCCGGGGCGTACTCCACGCTTCAACTGATAGACGCCGGTCCGCCAGTTACGCACTTCTCGCACCATCACGTAGTCAGCGACCCAGCTTTCGAACTCGATCGGGATGTCGTCACCGGTGAGCCGGTTCCACACCCCGCGCAGGGAGGCAAAGACACACTGGGGCCACGGGATGATCACCATACGTTGTTTGGCCGGCCCCTTCTCGCCCAGGCTGATGGCGGTGGGGCTGGCGAACAGCATGCGAATGCGCGAGTCGGTTCGGGCATTGGCACGCAGGGCCCCTGCAGAGGTGTAGCCGACCCAGGGATGGCCACCGGGCACGCCGATGGCGCTCTCGATGGTGAACGGGATGTCACCGATGCGCAATCCGTAAAGGCGACCCTCCGTGGTCGCCCACAGATCGGGGCCGGCGAGCAGGCGTCGCATAAACGCCATGAAGAGCGCCGGATCGAGCAGCGTCAACCGCAGCCAGACGCGCTGGCCGGCGCGCAGCCGATAGTGGCCGTCCTCGGCGTGGCCGGGCAGGCCGCGCAACGGCGAGAGGGTGAATGGCTGGCGGGTGTCACGGCCGTGCAGGCGGGTGGCCAGGTCCGGGTCAGCAGCGCGCACTAGGTCGAGGAAGGCAGCGTGGGCCAGCGCGCCTTGGGTGGCCGGCACCCGGCCGTCCTCTGTGGCGATCAGGTTAACGACGATGGCGTGGAGGCTCAGATCGGGATTGAAGGGCATGGGTAGGTTCCTGCTTTCTCGGATGAGATCCCACGGTAGACCCGAAGGGTTTCCGAAACCCTTCGGGTCTAGGTGTTTACAACACGATCGCGCTGTCCTCACGTTTCTCCTTCCACCAGCCCAGGCTGTCCAAGAAGAACGCGTCCTGGTTGAAGGCGATACTCCAACGCTGATCGCTGAGCGCGCCGCCGAGGCGACGTACCCGCAGTTCGTGAATCTCAAACAGGGGCGGCAGCGCCCGGCCGAGCTTGATCGAGACCGGGTGGCGATCCACGAACCAGGCCACGACGCGCTTCTTGCGCAGACGTTTGTTCAATCGGCGCAGGCGCACCTCTGGCTCGGTGACGATCTCCAGGCCGCCGATCACCGTGACCTGCGCCTTGCGGCCCAGGAGCTCTTCTTCGCTCACCTCGAACCAGACCTTGCGCGCTTTCTCCAGCAAGCCGCTGAGACGAAGATAGCCGTACACGCCGAGCAGTTCGTCCGGGCTGCCGCCGATGGGCTCGGCGTACCGTCGCTCGCGGGCGACCTCCTCCGGCCAGCGCTCGGCCAGTCGCTCCAGCGCCGCCAGGTATTCCTCCTGGTCAATCTCCTCGAAGACGCCGCGGCGCAACAGGAGCATCAGGTTGTAGCGTCTGGCGGGAAAGCCGGGGTCGCTGCCCCGCTCATCCAGAATGGCCGCCTCGAAGCCGCCGCCCCGGAAGGTGAGGAGCGGCTGCAAGATCTGTTCAGCCTGGTACTGGCGGTGCAAACCCCACGCCTGACCGCCGGTCTTACCCGTCAGCGCGTGGATGGCCGTCTCCAGTCCCGCCACGATGCGCGGCCGGTCGTCGGGCTGGAATAAGCTCTGCGCCTGCCAGCGGGCGGCGTGAAACTCGGCCGGCGCGTGCACCTGCAGGTAGCGGGCGAAGTCCTCGGGCGGCTGGTAGGCTTCGTCCACCAGGCGGTACAGTTCGCGACGGGACAGCGTTTGATCTTCGGCCAGGCGGCCCGCCAGGAAGTGGTACACGTACTCCGGGACGAGGGCAACGGTCCAATTGGGCACGGCGTTGGTTTTGGCGTGGCGCGCCAGGCGACCGAAGCGCTGGATGAACTGGCTGGCCGTGCGCGCCTCGTAGATCAACACGTCTTTGGCTGCCTCATCCTTGAAGTCAATGCCCACCTCGATGGTGGACGTGCCGACCGTGAAGGGACACCGCAGGGCCTCGCCACGTTGCTGCTCGGAGCTGAAGCCGTGCACCTCGCCCACGGGGATGCCGGGGAACGCGTCGCGCAGCGTCTGGGCCAGGTCAATGGCGCCCGCCACCGAGTCCAGGATCGTCACCAGGCGCGCCTGCGGATGCGCAGCGACAAACTGCTGGAGTGCTGGCAGGAATGCCTGGAAAGCCTCGCCACCCTTCCAGCCACGCAGGTCGGCGGGCAGCAGGGTCAGTTGCAGCGGATGGGCGATGACGCGCGCCTCCGGTACAGAGGACGGCTCCCCTTCTATCACCTCCACAGGTAATCCCAGGCGTTGTTCCAACCACATGCGGGCCGGCGACTCAGGCGTGGCCGAAGCGAAGATGAAGACCCGGCCTGTACTCGGGTTGATGGCATGCAGCGTGGCGACCAGATAGGCCATGTCGGCCATCTGCTTGACGTTGTACAGGTGGAACTCGTCGAAGACGAACAGCCGGTATTGCCCTACCAGGGCGAAGAGCCGTTGGCTCAGGCCCTCCGGTCCCCGGTACAGGCCAAAGAAGGTGTAGAACAGGATGTCCGGATTGGTCAGGATGGTCGGCTGCCAGTTGAGCAGCCGCTCCCACGTGGTCGCGTGGCGCTGCAGGTCAAGTTTGGCCTGCCAGTCGTCCAGTTGCTGGCTGTCAATCCGCAATAGCCGATAGTCGTCGGTGGGGTCCAGCCATGGTTTGAGCGCCCGCTCCTGGTCGCGGATCAGCTCGTTGGTCGGGTAGACGCCGAAGGCCGGGATCTGCTCGTTGATGGCGTAGGCGTAGCTGGCCAGCGTCTTGCCGCTGCCGGTGGGCGTGACGAGGAAGAGGCAAAGCGTCTCGTTCCTCGCCAACGCCCTCTCGACCATCTCGTAAGCGCGCCGCTGATAGACGTAGGGACGCAGATCGGCCAGCCACGGTTGGCTGATCTGCTCATAAGCCAGCGGCGCCACGTTCACGTTCAGCGGCCGCATCAGCTCCTCCTACGGCTGCTCCGCTCCGGTGGGCGGGCCAGGAAGCGCATCTGCGCCGGCAGCCGGACGACATCTTCCCCAAAGCGGGCTTCGTAGTACGCGCCGTCGGCGAAGTGTGCCCGGCTAAGCAGGCGGGTGGGCAGGCTGGCGGCCAGGATGTTGCAAACTACTGGATCGGCCTCCAGATCGCGCCAGTTGAGCAACGCCTCGCTGACGAATGGGCCGGTGCGCTCCGCCACGGCGGTCGCCGGTTCCAGCCGCAGCCGGGCCTTGGCTGGGAACTTACCCAGCCGCACGCGCACCACTTTGCCCGCCACCAGGTCGCGCAGGGCCGGCGCTGCCGGCAGCGCGCCTCTGTCGTGAATCATGGCGTAGAAGCGGAAGCGACAGCCGGGCCGCAACACGCGGGCAAAGCCCCAATCGGGGTAGCCCAGCGAAGGTGGCTTCCCAGGGAAAGCGTAACTCTCGCGCAGCGTGTTCCACTGCACCAGGCGATGGGCCACGCGCTCGGCCTGCCCCGGCGTGAGGTACAGCCGGCCGTTGAGCGGGGTGAGTTCTTCCACGTAGTGCGGCTCCTGTACCAGGCGGGCGTAGACGTAGGTCTTGCCCTGCGTCAGACCCAGGGCATAGGCCAGCGCGTAGTTGTGGATAAAGGAGCCAGTCTCGTAGACTTTGCCTCGCTCCACGGTGGCGTAGAACACGTAGTCGAGCAGCTCGATCTCGCCCCGATAGATCTCCATGGGGCGCCTCCTCTCAGACCGTGAAGGTCGCTGAACGTTCGTGCAGGCTGCGCAGGAACGCGGCCAGACGCGTCTCGTCCTGGTTGAGTTTGCGCACCTCGTCCAGGAGAGCTTCGAGTTCATTGCCTGTGACCAGCTTTAGTCGGCCAGCGATATCGCTGGTCAATCCCCTGATGATTGCGTCGGCATGCTTCTGAAACGCAGCCAGGCTCAGGCTGCCGCCAGCCAGGTCAATCTCCTTGTCGGCGGCGAACGCATCGTAGAACGCCTGGGTGAACTCCAGGTTAGCGAAGAGTTCGACGTCGGAGAAGGCGATGGCCAGCACATGGTTGCGCAAGAAGCCCTGGCGCGTGCCCTCCTTGCCGTAGCGGGTGGTGCGCAGGACGTTGCCCAGCACATAGACGAACTCATCGGCGGTCAGATCCACCGTCGTCTCCACGGCCGGGAGAAAGACACCCGGCGTGGTATAGTCATACTCGGTGATGGTGCCCGAGGTGTGTTCTGCCTCGTCGATGACGTTGAACTTGACCTGCTTCTGGATGATCTCGTAGGGGCGGACGGTGAAGCAGGAATCGGTCATCAGACGAGCCTTGCGCGCTCCCTCAGCTTCGATGGCGGCGTAGCCGTAGATCAGGCAATCGGGGCAGTGGGTGCAGAGGCCCTCGGTCAGGTAGCAGTCGTCGTAATGGTCCTTCACCTGGGCGGCCTCTTCGCCATAGATCACCCGTCCGTCCTGGATGGCGTAGGGAAAGACGCCGTACTGTCGCAGCAGGGCCTTGCCGGTGCGCCGTTCCGGAGCCACCTGCTTGCGCTTGAACATCACCAGCCGCGTGGTCAGCTCAGCGTGGGTCAGGCCGGCCGGCGTCTCCTCCACGTCCTGCTGCTCGCCCCCCTCGGTGGTAAAGATGGCGTAGGATTTGGTCTCGCGCAGCAGGATGATGCTGGCGTAGCGGTTGGTGGGCGTGCGCGGGATGGTGGGGACGAAGTAGTTGGCGTAGGGTTGTAAAGTTTCGAGTGTCATTTTGATGCCTCCTCGTTCTCATTCCTCTGCCGCTTCGGCTTGCCGTGCGGCCTT
>DAOUAJ010000306.1:0-6599 GCA_034433615.1 Anaerolineae bacterium
GCATTTACCGTAGCATTCATCTTTTTTCATCTCGTGCCTGGAGACCCCATCGGCAGCTTTGCGGCTTCCATGATGCAGCGGTACGGGCAGAGGATCCAGGACGCCGAAGCCATGATCCAGGCTTACCGCAAAATGCTGGGCCTGGACGGGAATTTGTTTCAGCAGTACATCCGCTATCTCAGCAACGTGTTCCTGCACCTCAACTTTGGGCCATCCTTGATTGCCTTCCCCACACCAGCTATTGACCACATCCTGCGCGCCCTCCCCTGGACGATCGGGCTGCTCGGCCTGGCTACTGTGATCGCCTGGACGCTCGGCTTTGTGATCGGCGGCCTGGTCGGGTTCCGCCGTGACTCGCCGATCTCCGCCGGGTTAACAAACCTGGCCCTTGTGCTCTCGCAGATCCCATCCTACTTCATGGCTCTGGCATTGCTTTTTCTGCTGGCTTACTCGCTCAAGTGGCTGCCAACCCGGGGGGCTTATGCCGCCAACGTCGCCCCGGCCTTCAATTGGGCATTCATCGCCAGCGTGATCCGGCACGGGACGCTGCCGGCCCTGTCCATCATCTTCATCTCGGTGTCAGGCTGGCTCATCTCCACCCGGTCGCTGGTGATCTCGATCCTGGGCGAAGACTACCTGCTGTTCGCGGAAGCCAAGGGGCTGAAGAAGGGATGGATCCTGGCACGGTACGTATTGCGCAACGCCATGCTGCCCCAGGTGACCGGCCTGGCCATGTCGCTGGGGTTCGTCATGAACGGCTTCTTCCTGGTGGAGTGGGTCTTCAACTACCCAGGCCTGGGCACCCTGTTTCTCAATGCCATCGGTATGCTGGACTACAACGTCGTCCAGGGGATCGTGTTGATGTCCATCACCGTGATCCTGACGGCGACTTTGTTGATTGACCTGCTGCTGCCCCTGGTAGACCCGCGAGTGAGAGTGGGTGGGGGTTAACACAAACCCTAAGGGTCTTCTTGGAGACCCTTAGGGTTTGTGCTTTGTGAGCGACGTAATTGGGAGGGATCAGATGAGCCTGAAAGATGCATGGCGGCGGAGCGGATACTTCCGGGCTGGGATTGTCATCTTTGGTTTTCTGGTGCTGGTCGGGCTGGCCCAGCCGTGGCTGAACCGCCTGCTGATCGGCGACATCAACCCGATCACTATGGGGTCGTTCCAGGCGTACCTGCCCATCTCGCGGGAGCATTGGCTGGGCACCGATCGCTGGGGGCGAGACTGGATGGCTCAGTTACTGCTGGGGCTGCGCTATTCGCTGCTGATCGGCGCCATCGCCGGCACCGTGGCGACGCTTGTCGGCATTGTCTTCGGCTTCGTAGCCGGCTACAAGGGTGGCAACGTGGATAGCCTGTTACGCACCACCACTGACATGGTGCTGGTGATCCCAAGCTGGCCGCTGCTGGTGACCCTTTCTGCCTATATCACGCGGCTGACCATCCCGATCATGGCGTTGCTGCTGGCCGCCTTTAGCTGGCCCTGGGCCGCCCGCACCATCCGCTCTCAGGTGTTGAGCCTGAAAGGGCGACCGTATGTGGACCTGGCCATCGCCACGGGCATGCACGACATGGAGATCATCTTCACCGAGATCCTGCCCAACCTGCTGCCGTATCTGGGCGTCAGCCTGGCCAGCAGTATGGTGGGCGCGATCCTGGCCGAGGTCGGGCTGGAGCTGATCGGGCTGGGGCCGGGCGACATCACGACGCTGGGCCTGATGATCAACTGGACCATGCGCTGGGGCGCTCTGGCCCTGGGCAAGTGGCAGATGGTCTTCGCGCCGATCATCTGCCTAGTGCTCATTTTCCTCTCCTTAAACCTGATTAACATCGGCCTGGAGCAGGCATACAATCCCCGCCTGCGGGAGGTCACAGGAGCGTAGCATGGATCGGCCCCTGTTAGAGGTTCGAGATTTGCGAGTCTACTACCGCAGCGTTCGCGGGGAATACAAAGTTGTAGACGGGGTCAGCATCTCGGTCAACAGGAACGAGATCTTCGGGCTGGCCGGCGAGTCCGGCTGCGGCAAGTCCACGATGGTAGAAGGCATTTTGAGGCTGGTCAGGCCTCCTGGCTACATCAAGACGGGGGAGGCGATCTTCAACCTGCTCGATTGGGGTGCGGGCAACAGTGTGGATCTGCTTAAGCTCGGCCCGGAGGAGCTGCGCGAGATCCGCTGGAAGCATCTGTCGTACATCCCCCAGGGCTCCATGAACTCCCTCAACCCGGTGATGCGTGTCGAGGACCAGATCATTGATGCGATCACCTTCCACTCCGATCTCAGCCGGGAGGCGGCGCGCGAGCGGACGATGGAGGTGCTGCGCATGGTGGGGTTGCCAGAGCGCGTGGCTCGATCTTACCCGCACGAGCTGAGCGGCGGCATGAAGCAGCGGGCCATCATCGCCATGGCGATGACGCTGCAGCCACAACTGGTGGTGGCCGACGAGCCCACCACCGCCCTCGATGTCAACGTGCAGCGGGCTATCCTGGAGGCGATCGCCGATATCAGAGAGCAGACGGGTGCCACGGTGCTCTTCGTCAGCCACGACATGGGGGTGCACGCGGAGTTGGTGGATCGGCTGGCGATCATGTACGCCGGCAAGGTGGTTGAGGTGGCCAGCGTCTACGAAGTGTTTGACCACCCGCTTCACCCTTACAGCCAGCGGTTGATCGCCTCGATCCCCACGCTGGGCGGGACGCGCGTCCGGCTGGAGGGGATCCCCGGCCTGGCCCCCAGCCCGCTGGCCTGGCCGGCCGGCTGCCGCTTTCACCCGCGTTGCTCGCGCGCGATGGAAGTGTGCAGGCAGGTGGAGCCGCCGTTGATCGAGGCCGCGCCCGGTCGTCAAGTCGCCTGTCACCTGTATGAGGACGGGAAGGCGTGAGATGGAAAACAACGAAACTCTGCTCGACGTTCAACATCTGACTACGGTCTTCGAATCCTCCGGGCTGTTCTCCCGTCACCAGGTGGTCGCCGTGGACGACGTTTCCTTCACCCTGCCAGGGGATCACCCCACGCTGCTCACCGTTGTGGGGGAGAGCGGCAGCGGCAAGACGACGATGGCCCGTAACATCCTGGGGCTGACTCGCCCAACGACAGGGGTGATCCGCTACCGGGACAGGAACATTTATCAGATGGACAAGGCCGGGTGGTATGCCTATCGTCGCGAAGTCCAGCCGGTGTTCCAGGACCCTTACGCCACCTACAATCCCTTTTACCTGATTGATCGCGTCCTTGAGGTCCCCATCCGCAAGTTCGGACTGGCATCCTCAAAGCAAGCGGCGCAAGCCTTGATCGAAGAGGCGTTGCATGCGGTGGACCTGCGCCCGGACGATGTGCTGGGGCGCTACCCGCACCAGTTGAGCGGAGGAGAGCGTCAGCGCGTCATGCTGGCCCGCGTTTACCTGATGCGCCCGCGGCTGATCGTCGCCGACGAGCCTATCTCGATGGTGGATGCCGCGCTGCGTGCCTTGTTCCTGAATATCCTGCTGGACTTTCGGGACAAGCACGGGATCTCCTGCATTTTCATCACGCACAACCTGGCGACGGCTTACTACCTGGGCGGCGAGATCATGGTGATGTGTCGGGGGCGGCTCATTGAGCGGGGTGACATGGACGCGGTGATCGCCCGGCCGGCCCATCCGTACACTCAGCTTCTGGTGGAATCGGTGCCGGCCAAGAACCCTCGAGAGCGATGGACGGAGAAACACGGGGCTGAGGCGATCGAGGCCAGCGAGTTGAAGGCCGAGCAGGACGCCTGCGTGTTCGTCTCGCGCTGTCCCTATGTGATGGACGTCTGCCATCAGCGCCGGCCGGCGCTGATGCTGGTGGGAGACAGCCAGGAAGCGGCCTGTTTCCTGTACGGTGAGGGAAAAGGATTGGCATTTAATTGACAAGAAGAGGCGGGGGGCATATACTGCCTGTGGCCCGTATGGGCCAGTAGTGTTTCATTTTCCCCCAGCCTATGCGGGCTATAAGCGGCCTAAGGAGGATCCCACACATGGCAGGCAAACGCAAATGGACGATTCTGCTCTACATGGCCGGCGATAACGGCAAAGTGTTTAACTCCAAGTACGGCAAAGTCTCGCTCATGGCGGAGATGACCAGCGCCGGCAAGGTGGACATTGGCGAAATTCAACAGGTAGGCTCTACGGAAGAAGTCTCTATACTGGCTCAGTTTGACACCGTGACCGAGGGGGACCGCACCTATCGCCTGGAGATCCAGCAAGGCGGCACGACGATGGATCACGTGGTGGAAACCATCACCGAGACTAACTGCGGCGACCCGCGAGTGCTCACCGATTTCGTCGTATGGGGTATGAACCGTCGCCCGGCCGAGCATACCATGCTGGTGATCTGGAACCACGGCCTGGGGTGGAAGGACGACGACATTTATCAGAGCGTGCGCGCCGTATCCAGGGCTGCGCGTCCGGCCGTGGGGACGCGCGCCCGACCGTTGTTCCGCACCACGGGCCACAGGATCATGGACATCCCCGATCCGGTGACGCGAGGGATTGCCGCCGACGACACCTCGATGGATTTCCTCACCAACGAGGAGTTGAAGAAAGCGATTGCTGAAGCCGAGGCGAAGACCGGCCAGCGTCTGGACATCATCGGTATGGACGCCTGCCTGATGGCCATGAGCGAGGTGCAATATCAGCTCCGCGATCTGGCCAATTACATGGTGGCCTCCCAGGAAGTTGAACCAATGGCTGGCTGGCCCTATATGCAGATCATGGGGCGGCTGACGGCTGAACCTGACATGTCGCCAGAGAAGCTGAGCCGACTGATCGTGGAAGAGTATGTCCGCTCTTATCCCTCCCCGATGACCCGCAGCGTTCCCAAAGTCACCCAGTCGGCCGTGCGCCTGTCTGCCATGCCGGAGACAGGGCGATTGTTGCGGGAGTTCGTTGGGGTGGCTCGGGGCGATAACGCCGCCCGGCTGGCTTTGTTGGATGCCAAGCAGTCCGCCTTTGCTTTTGAGGACCCGGAGTATATAGACCTGGCTGACTTTCTTGATCTGTTCATGGAGGCTTATCGGAACGGTAAGCCGGCTGTGCATGAGAAGGCTCGTGTGTTGCGTTCCCACCTCGACCCCGAACGAGGGCCGGTGATCGCCAACGCGGCCCAGGGCCCCGGCTATGCCGAACGTGCTCATGGTATCTCCATTTACTTCCCGGCACGAGAGATGTCGCCCTTCTATGAGATGTTGGATTTCGCCGAAACGCGTTGGCCGGAGCTGATCCGCTGGGTGAATCGGCTGTAAGGGCTTGGACCACTTTTACGAGATCGGAGGGTTCAAGATGCCGGAGGAGATTCAACCCCGTAAGGCTGCTGAGCGGATCGAAGAGATCGTCGCTGTCTTGAGGGCGTATTGGGGTCAGTTGACGCCTGAGGAGCAGGAACGATTAGAAGTGTTGTACGCGGAGATGCGTCAGGCGTACACCGCTGCGCGATCGGTCCTTCAGCGAGGCTTGGCGCTAGTGTCGTTCCTGCAGGCGCTGGATATGATCCCCGCCGTGCATGCTCTCATCGGTGGGTTGATTGATGCTACCAGAGGGCCGCATACGCGAGGTGGAAAAAGCCCCCCGCAGCTTCTGGAGAGATTGCCGCCGTACCTGCGCCCTGATCTTCCCAAAATGGCGACCCGCGCTGAAGAGCCTATACCCGATAGGGTGAGGGCAGAGGAAGCTGCTCGTGAGCCTGTCTCGGCTGTCAGGCCAGGGGCGCCGACAATCCTGGTGCGTTACCCTAACATAGACTGCCCGAACCAGGCCATCCTTCACCAGAAGTTCAGCCTGTTCGTCCAGCTCCTGATCGAGCCACCCGAACCGGGAGTCGAAGGGCTTGGTGTGGAAGATACGGGCGTGCCGGAGCAATTGCCCGAAGTGGAAGTGGTCTTGCGCGCTCGCGGCTTTGACATCGAGGGCAGCAACACCCGGACGATCCAGGTGAATCGGGACGAGGATACGGAGGAGCGGTTTGTCCTTGTCCCCCGCGCTCTGGGCGAGCAGCAGATCCGGGTGGATTTCTATCAGCACGGCCGACGCCTGGGCACGGCGCGCCGCAACGTGCTGGTGGTAGAGCAGCCAGTGACCGCCGAGGTGTTACAGCCTGGGGTGCCCCTGGTCATCGAGCTGAAGACCGCGCCCACCGTGCCCCCGCCCGATCTGGAGCTATGCGTGGAGTTGGACCGGCATGATGGGCGTACTCTCTACTTTGAATTGCACTCCACCAAAGAGGCCGTGGGGTACAATCATGCTAAATTCGGTCAGGTGACGTTGCAGGGCTCACCGCTAGACAAGATGCAGGCAGTTTATCAGGAGATGAGCCAGATGGCGGGCAGGGCCCCGACCACGCCGGAGGAACGCGCCTTCGCCGAGCGGCGGTTGGCTGCGGTGGGCAACAACCTGTGGGATGAGCTGATCCCTGACGACTTGAAGCGGGAGTACTGGCGATTCAAGTCGCGTGTCAAATCCATCCTCATCACCTCAGATGAGCCATGGGTGCCGTGGGAGACGATGAAGCCGTATCGCTACAACGAGGAGGGCGACCGCGAGGACGACCTGTTCTGGTGCCAGCAGTTCGCCATCTCTCG
>DAOUAJ010000307.1:0-10051 GCA_034433615.1 Anaerolineae bacterium
CTCTCTGCCCAAAAGGAACTGGGGAGCTCAAAGGTCACCCGCACTTTCTGGGGGTCTGCGGTCGCTGTCTTTCGAATCATGATACCTCCCGCTGGCACCAGGGCTCTGCCTTTTTAAGTCCAGAGGGCTGCCAAACCGGTCCTCAATGACACGATCGGCGGTATTCAGCAGAACATGCCTTGCTGAGAGTCTATCCTGTCAAATTCTAGCACGTTTCCAGGATGAAAGCAACTGGCTCCTCCACCTTTTCCGGCGCTGACTTGCTACACGAATAAGCGATGCGGGCCCGAGGCCCCGCCTGCCACAAGCCGGACTCACATAATTAGCAAGCTGAGCAAGGAGAACCGTTTGTGGGTCACGGCTGCGCTTCCTTCGTCTTCCGCTCCAGGTACTCGAAGACGCAACGGACGAAGAAGCGAATGTCCTCGGGGTCCTGCTGCAGGTGTTCGTATACCTTGATCGGATCCACCTCCACGTACATCTCGGTCAACACGTTACGGAAACCGACGATAGCGATGAACCGCTCGGCGAAGTCGGCGGGTAGGACGCCCACCTTGCCCAACGCGCGAATAACCCCTGCGTAGTCGTCCGCCGGCACTGCAAAATCGGCCACCAGGAGATGCGTGGCGATGTTGAGTACCCGCTGGATCGCCACTTCCAGCTCGCGCTCGGTGGCATGGCGGACGAGCAGGTCTTCCTGCCACGCTTGCAGGCTGTAGGAGCGCCACTCCTCCAACCGGGTGACGAACTCTTCCAATGCCCCCAGCCGCTGCTGAACCATTTCCACGTCCACCATGGTCGGTGCCTCCCTTGCCAGCCGGCCGTAGCGCCCCTGGGCGATGCGGCGCGTCACGTAATGCCACCGAATGTTGCGCAGTGGTTTGGTCGCCACGTAGCGCCGGAGCGCGCGGGTGGCAAACGCCACCCACCGCGTCTCGTCCGGGCAATAGAATAACCGTCCCTCCCGCCAAATGCGATGACACAGCAGCGGAGGGATCACGTCCAAATCAACCACGTAGACGTCATCGCGCTGCCAGAGCTCGCACAGCTCACTGGTTAATTGCGCCTCCTGGCTGAATCGTTCCTTCCTGTCCAGGCCCGGCGTGAATTGCACGGCCACATCCACATCTGAAAGCGGCCCGGCATTGCCGCGCGCCTGGGAACCGTAAAGGTAAGCCAGCACCACCCCGTGGCCCTTAAAGGCCTCGTCCAGCGCTGGTTGATCCAGTTTTGAGGGGTCTAGTGGCCCGCCCATCATCCCCTACCCTTGTCATAATGAGGCAACGAGTAAGGAGGCACCGGGTAACGAAGTGGACAGGCTGGTATATCGTTCTCGCTTGCCTGTTGCCCCTGGCCGGCTCTGCCGCCTCCGGCCTCGTTGCTTGGGCGGACCAGGCTCACCTAAGCGTGCGAACATCAGAAATAACAGACAATCAATGACGACGATGGCCACGATGTCCCACACCATGTACATAGCAGGTGTTCGCTCCCTCAGAAAGGTGATATGGGCTAGATGACGAGGACAGGCTGCCCACCGGTTCCCTGGCCTGACCGCGGATAACAAGGTTCTCGTCACTCGTCACTCGTTACTCATTATGGCATAAAAGAGGGCGGAAATCAAATAGTTCACGTTGACAGACAGGGTGATAAAAGGTATACTGAGGACCCAATGACAACCTCTTTCCTGGATGTCCATATGGGATCCTTTGTGAGGGAGAAGGACGATGTTCAACACACTTCAGATGGCACCACCAGACCCTATCTTCGGCCTCACCGAAGCGTTCAGAAAGGACCCCAACCCCGCCAAGATTGACCTCAGCGCCGGCGTCTACCGCGATGCGACGGGCAAAACCCCCATCTTCCGGGCGGTCAAACGGGCGGAAGAGCGCATCCTGAGGCAGGAGACCAGCAAGAACTACCTGAGCATCCAGGGTTCGGCCGAGTACGCGGCGGCCGTCCAGGAACTGCTGTTCGGGCCGGAGCATGAGGTCCTGACCAGCCAGCGAGTGGCGACGGCCCACACGCCGGGCGGCACGGGGGCGCTGCGCGTGGCCGGCGACTTTCTCAAGAAGATGTTCCCCGGCAAGCGCATTTGGGTGAGCCAGCCCACCTGGCCCAACCACCCCGGCGTGTTCCAGGCGGCCGGCCTCGAGGTCAATACGTACCCGTATTTTGACGCCGCGACCAACAGCCTGGCCTTCGACGAGATGTTGGCCGCGCTCCGGCAGATCCCAGAGGGCGACGTCGTCTTGCTCCACGCCTGCTGTCACAACCCGACGGGCATCGACCCCACCCCCGAACAGTGGAGCCAGATCGCCGACGTGATCGAGAAGCGCAACCTGCTCCCGCTGGTGGATTTCGCCTACCAGGGCCTGGGCGATGGCCTTCGCGAGGATGCCAGGGGACTGCACACGCTGTGCCGGCCCGGCTGTGAGCTGCTCATCGCCAGCTCGTTCTCCAAGAACTTCGGGCTGTACAACGAGCGCGTGGGCGCGCTGACCATCGTCGCCTCCTCGCCGGCCGCGGCGGAGGCCGCGCTCAGCCAGGTGAAGCTGTGTATCCGCGCCAATTATTCGAACCCGCCTGCCCACGGCGCGGCCATCGTGACCACCATCTGGAACGATCCCGAGCTGCGCGCCGACTGGGAGGCGGAGGTGAAGGAGATGCGCGACCGCATCCACGAGATGCGCTCGCTCTTCGTGGAGACGCTGGCCGACAAGGGGGTGCGGCGTGACTTTTCGTTCATCGCCCGGCAGCGGGGCATGTTCTCCTTCTCCGGCCTGACGCCGGAGCAGGTGGAGATCCTGCGCCAGAAGTACTCCATCTACATCGTGAACTCCGGCCGCATCAACGTCGCCGGCATGACGGCGGAGAACATGGACCGGATCTGCCAGGCGATCGCGGAGGTGTTGCAGAAATGACCCTCGCCCATCCTTACCTGGTCTAACCGTCAAGGAGCACCACGATGACAGAGCCACTGAACGACTGGGAAAACCCTCAGCTCGTCGGGCGCAACAAGGAGCCGGCGCATGTCACGCTGACGCCCTACGCCGATGAGCAGACGGCGTTGGCTGGCGATCGCACCGCCTCGCCATACTTCCAACTGTTGAATAGGGATTGGAAGTTCCGCTGGGCGCCCAATCCCGATGCAGCGCCGGCGGACTTCTACCGGGAAGATTACGACGTGAGCGACTGGGACACCCTGCCCGTGCCGTCCAACTGGCAACTGCACGGGTACGATCGCCCCATCTACACCAACGTCGCCTACCCCTTCTCGCCGGAGATCTGCCCGCGCGTGCCCCACGACGACAATCCTACCGGCTCGTACCGCACGACGTTCACCATCCCGGAAGGGTGGGCCGGCCGACAGATCTTCCTGGTCTTCGACGGCGTGGACTCGGCCTGCTACGTTTGGGTCAACGGCCAGATGGTCGGGTTCAGCAAGGACAGCCGGCTCCCCGCCGAGTTCAATATCACCCGCCACGTCCGCCCCGGCCCCAACACCCTGGCTGTCCGCGTCTACCGCTGGTCCGACGGCACCTACCTGGAAGATCAGGACATGTGGTGGCTGAGCGGTATCTACCGCGATGTATACCTGTTCGCCACCCCCACCGTCCACATCCGCGATTTCTGGGTGCGAACCGAGTTCGATGCCGCCTACCGCAATGCCACGTTGCGGCTGCGCGTCCACGTCAAGAACTACGGCGACACGCCCGCGCCGCCCCACGCCGTCATCGCCACCCTCCTCGACGCCGAAGGGCGCACGATCTTCACCGCGCCGGTCACGTCCGGTGTGCCGATGGCTCAGCGCACCGAGGTGATCTTCCACCTGGAGCGCGAGGTCGCACGCCCGCGCCAGTGGTCAGCCGAAGATCCATACCTGTACACGCTGCTCCTCACGCTGAAAGGGCCCGACGGAAGCGCTTTGGAGGTGGAAAGCAACCGGGTCGGCTTCCGCCAGGTCGAGATCAAAGATGGACGTCTGCTGATCAACGGCGTCCCGGTCCTGCTCAAGGGCGTGAACCGGCATGAGATTGACCCTGACCGCGGCCGGGCCATCACGGTGGACTCGATGATCGAGGACATCCGGCTGATGAAGCAGTTCAACATCAACACCGTGCGCACCTCGCACTACCCGAATCACCCCAGGTGGTACGAGCTGTGCGACGAATACGGCATTTACCTGATTGACGAGGCCAACGTGGAAACCCACGGGGTGTGGGACAGGCTGGCTAAGGACCCGCTGTGGAAAGAGGCGTTCCTGGACCGGGCGATCCGCATGGTCGAGCGCGACAAAAATCACCCCAGCGTGATCATCTGGTCGCTGGGCAATGAATCCGGCTACGGACCCAACCACGACGCCATGGCCGACTGGATCCATGCCAACGACCCCACGCGCCTTGTCCACTACGAGTCGGCAGGGCACGCGCCCATCGTGGACATCGTGAGCGTGATGTATCCGCCCATTGATCGGCTGATCCGGCTGGCCACCCGCCCCGACGAGACGCGCCCCCTCCTCATGTGCGAATACGCCCACTCGATGGGCAACAGCACCGGCAACCTGAAGGAATACTGGGACGTGATCCGCTCCCACCAACGGCTGATCGGCGGCTGCATCTGGGATTGGGTGGATCAGGGCCTGCGCAAGGTAGCGCCCAACGGCGAAGCGTACTTCGCCTACGGCGGCGACTTCGGCGACCAGCCCAACGACGGCAACTTCTGCATCAACGGCCTGATCTCTCCCGACCGCAAGCCGCACCCCGGGCTGTGGGAGTACAAGAAGGTCCTGGAGCCGGTATGGGTCGAGCCGGTGGACCTGCTCGCCGGCCAGGTGCGGATCATCAACTGGTACGACTTCTCCGACCTGAGCGGGTTAGACATCACCTGGCGATTGACCGCGGACGGCCAGGTGCTGCAATCCGGTGAGCTGCCGCGGCTGGACCTGCGCCCCGGTGAGAGCCAGGTGGTCACGGTGCCGTTCACGCAGCCGGAGCTGAAGCCGGGCACCGAGTACTGGCTGACGATCCACTTTACCTTAGCCCAGCCCACTCGCTGGGCGGATCGGGGGCACGAGGTGGCGTGGGCGCAGTTCCAGGTCCCCTTCGAGGTCCCGGCCAGGCCAGTTTTACCGATCTCCCACCTCCCAGAACTGACGTTGGCGGAATCCGACCATACCATCACCGTGCGCGGCCCCGACTTCACCCTGGCTTTCGACAAATCCGCAGGCACCATCTCCCACCTCCAATACGCTGGCCGGGAAATGGTGAAGCGAGGGCCCAAGCTGAACCTATGGCGAGCGCCTACTGACAACGATGCCAACACCTGGGGCGAGGAAAAGGCCGCCATCCGCTGGCGCGAGGTGGGGTTGGACCATCTCCAGGAACACGTCGAAAAGGTCACGGCCAGCCAGATCGCGCCGCAGGTAGCCCGCATCAGCGTGCGCTCGGTCCTCACCCCCGCCATTGACGTCACCGCACAGCGCTGGGTCCGATGGGAGCAATTGCTGGAACAGGCCGGCCGCATCCTGGTGCAGTTCTTCGACGAAGAGAGGCTTGGCACCCTCTGCGGCGAGCTGGGGATCCGCTACGGTGAGCTGCCGGGCGCCGACAAGGCGAGCAGGGTTCACTCGCTCGTCGCCACCCTGGACCAGCGTGATCGCATCCCCGAACTGATCCGGGCCATCCGCCATCGGATGCCGGAGGAGCATGCCTCCGAATGGATCCGGGAAGCGCTGGATCGGGTGTTGACGATCCCGGCTGACCAGTTCAAGCTCGCCTTCACGCCGCATCCGGCCCGCTTCGATTGCGAGTACACCTACACGATCTACAGCTCTGGCGACGTGATCGTGGAGACGCACGTGATCCCCGGCGAACGGCTGCCGCAGTTGCCCCGGATCGGCCTGCAGATGGTGGTGCCCGGCGAATACAACACCTTCACCTGGTACGGCCGCGGCCCGATCGAGACCTATCCCGATCGCAAGCTGGGGGCGCCGGTGGGCGTCTACCGCGGCACCGTGGACGAGCAGTACGTGCCGTACATCATGCCGCAGGACAACGGCAACAAGACCGATGTGCGGTGGGCAGCGCTGTCCGATGACGGATATGGCCTGCTGGCCGTGGCGATGCCGCTGCTCAACGTGAGCGTCCATCACTTCACGACAGAGGATCTGACCCAGGCCACACACACCTATGAGCTGCAGCGGCGGGATGACATCTGGCTGAACTTAGACCATGCTCAATCCGGCCTGGGCGGCGCGAGCTGCGGCCCCGGCGTGCTGCCGCAGTACCAGGTCCAGCCCGTGGAGACGCGCTGGAGTGTGCGGCTGCGGCCGTTCTCGCCGGCAGACGGCACTCCAGCGGAGTTGAGCACGCAGAGGATCGAGGCCATCTGAGTTCTTACCGGGTGTTTGTCTTTCAACTGCTCGGACGTTAGGCTTCCTGGGCGATCTCTTCATGGTCTGCCTGCTGCCGGTGGCCCAGCCCGTGCTCGGCGGCATCGCGGCATTTGAGCTGGGCCACGTGGCTGGGGCTTAGATTGCTTGGTGGAGAAGGAGCGGCTGCTGTCTGCTGGCTGCAATGGCACGAGATCAGCACCGGCCATACTTGAGGCCAGCACAGAGCCAAGGCCATGGCGGGCATAATCACGATCAAGAACCTGAGCAAAGTTTGCGCTTGCTGATAGGCTGTGTTACACTTTTTCCTGGTGTTTTAAGACGCCGACGTGGGCATAGGGTGGTTACGGTAAGGAATTGTCTGCCATGGTAGAAAACCTTTCTCGTCTTTCTAATGCAGAGCGGAAGGCGCTGATTGCATACCGTGATGCACTGCTGCGATATCTCCCTGGTCGGGTTCGCCGACTGGTCTTGTATGGCTCACGGGCCCGAGGTGACGCCGAACCCGATTCGGACCTGGATATCGCCGTGATCGTAGCGGGGCGTGATCAACGGACGCCGGATGGGTGGCGTCTGGCTCCCTTCAGTGATCCGCTCTGGCAGGAAATTGTGAACACCGCCTGCGATGTATCTCTTGCTCACGGCATTTATCTTTCGCCAATTGTCCTGACGGAGGACCGATTGAGCGAGGAGTCACCGTTTATCCGGTCCATCCGGTCTGAAGGCATTGAAATATGGAGTCAGAACGAGAGCGAGCGCGTCTATGGCTGACCCTGGCCCAGGAAAAGCTCGAAGTGGCTCGCGAATTACTGGGCCTATCCCGCTACGATGACGTTGTATCTAAGGCCTACTACGTGATGTTCTACGCTGCCAAGGCCGCTCTCGCCAGTTATGACATTGATGCGCGCCGGCACTCAGGCGTGATCGCTCTCTTCGGCCAGCAGTTCGTTAAAGTTGGACGGGTAGACGCTTACTATCTCCAACTGCTGACCCGGGCCATGCAAGCGCGGGAGATCAGTGACTACGACCCCTCAGTCCGTGCCTCGCGTCAGAACGCGGAAGAAGCCATCACCTATGCCGAGCAGTTTCTGAACAAGGTGATAGAGCTCTTAAGCCCATCTGGCTGACCCCTACCTCAAGGCTCGCTTCAGCAGCTCTCCTTGTTTCCCATAGATTTACAGCCTATGCATCTCTCCTTTTTGTGGTCGTAAGATCGCTCACATGTGCATCAGCTTCTACCTGAACACCGCGGGCAGGAAGACCGGCCATGCCGTGATCGTCACGTGCGTCGCCGTGGACCATGGCCCCACCCGTCCGGCCGCGTCGCGAGCGCGAGCGCGAAACTCGTAGCCCGTCTGCGAGCGTCCCTCAAACGATGACTCTTCGGCCGTGGTCCCTATCAACCAGTCCACCCATTCCGCCGCGCCATCCTGCCGTACCTGCACGTCATAACTGACGATCCCCGCCGCATCGTCGCTCCCCTGCCAGCGTACGGGGATGAGAGGAGGCGCTACCCGGTCGGGGGCCGACACAACGGCCGTGGGAGGCGCCAGATCCACTGGCACGGTGAGTGCCTTCTGGCTTTCCAACCCGGCGTTATCCATCGCTCGCGCCTGCACTGTTGTGATGCCCGGCCAGTCAATGCTCATCGGCGAGGCGGGCTCAACCCACGCCCCTTCGTTCGTCCGCCAGGTTGTCTCCTTCAACCCTGACGTGGTATCCGTGACGGACAGGGTGACGGTCACCGGCCCCAGGAACCATCCCCTCTCGCCGGGCTGCCCTGTAGCTTGCAGCGAGAGGACGGGCGGCTGCGTGTCCACCCGCACAGCAAACGGGACTGACTCAGCAGAACGGCCGTGGACGTCCTCAGCCCGGAACTGCACCTGCAGCCCTTCCCCTTCGCGCGGGTAGGCCGGCTGGCAGATCAGCGTCACAGGCACGATGGCCCCGGCCGCAGCATCGGCGCTGGCAAGAGTCCACTCGCCCCACGTCGTCCCCTCGTCACCGGAGACCCGACAGGCGGCCCCGGCCGGTTCAAAGCCGCCGCGCGCCCACACCGTGATCTGCGCATTAGGGCGCGTTGCGTCGGTGATCCAGGATGTGGGACCGGCACCCTGCCACTCACCCGGCCCCGACATCTCCCCAAAAGAGAGCCCCACCGATTGCGGGTCAGAGGCATTGTCTGCCCTGTCGAACGCGACCACCGTCAGGTTTCCGGCTCGTGCCCTCGCAGGCAACGGCCATCCACCCTGGGGCGGTTGTAAGGTGGGGTACTCTACCACCAGCACACGATCCAACGCTAGGTCGGTTGCGCCACTGTAACGCACGTAAAAACGTAGCCCGGCCTCCGCCAGCGCATCGTACCAGAAATCCACCGGCACGTCCTGATAGACGTCCGGTGTCAGGAAGTGTAGACCACGCACGTCCGCCAGCCCCAGCAGCCGTCCCTCCGGCTCAGCCGTGACCTCCAGCCGGGCGACGATGGTAGGTGTCAGCGGCGCGCCGGCTCGCAGCCGGAAGAGCGCCCGGTAGATGCGTCCCACCGGCAGCGTTTGCACGGGCGGGCTGGTCCAGACGCCGGCCTGGCCCGCGCGAGCCTTCCAGGCCAGGCCATTGTGGGCCCCCAGGTCACGGCCCGGACCACCGGGGGTTCCCTGGAAATTCTCCCCCTCCCAGAGCCAGGCTGCACTGACCCCCAGCCCGGCAAAGCCGGCCGGGCCGCCGTCGGTACCGGTCAAGCCCAGGGTGATCGTGGGAGGTGGAGCCACAGGCGGCAGCAGCAGAGCCGTGCCCTGTGGCCGTTCCTGGTCAACGCCCAGCCACAGGCTGTTCCCCCCAGCGATAGTGCCGCTTGTGGTCGTCAGACCGCCCGTGGTCGTGAGGCCACTACTTGTCTCTGCGCTGACCGTGAGCGTAGCAGTGGCCCTGATCATGGCAAAGTCTAACGCCGCGCCCCAGCCATCGGCCGGCTGATCATCCTCGCCTACCACCTGCCCATCTGCCCAGAACGTGACGCGAGTAATGACCTCAGCCGGAGCGGCGTTGGCCTCCAGCCAGGCGCCGCGGCCACCGTAGTACAGTCCGGCCCAGGGACCGGTGATGCCCAGGAGGACGGGCGGCTGCTCACCAGCGTAGCGGATCTCAGCACCTGGGTAGTAGTGCGCCAGGATCTGCAGTTCATCCCAGCCGTAGCGGGTGGCCCACCGGTAGGCACCCCACTGGCTGAGACCGTGGCCGTGGCCACGGCGAGGCTGGCCCAAACTGACGGGATCGGGCACGGCCTGCAGGTAAGGCAGCCCACCGTCCAGGGTAGGGTGACCGTGGTCGGCGGCGTATTGGGCCAGGATTGGCTGTCCCTGGTAGGCCAGGTGCTGTCCGGCGGTGGCAGCTACGGCTGCATCACTGGCCGGGTGAGTGGTATCGCACATCACCTGGTAGTCGGTCCAGTCCGTAACATCGAAGTCCGGCCGGGCCTGGAGCACCTGATACCAGGCGTAGGTGCGGGCGGCGATAGCCTGAGCGCGCACCACAGCCTGAGGCCACAACGCCAGCACCTCGGCGGGGACGACGCGGCGCACATACTCCTCGAAGGGGAACACATCCACGGCCCAGGCAGGGCGGTCGCGGCAGGTGTTATCCGGATGGTGGGCAACGCGGATC